>DASUPX010000078.1:0-3442 GCA_036280905.1 Rubrobacter sp.
TATTGATGGGCTGAACAGGAAGGCTCTACGCAGCGGCTTTCGGTGAGTGCTACGCGGCTCCGGCGACACCCAGGTCGGGCACCAGGGCCAACGCGGAGAAGAGCCCGATGGCCACGATGGTGGCTACGGTGAACAGGCCGGCCTTGCCGACGAAGAGCCTCGTACCGTACAGAGACCGCAGCGCACGCTGGCGCAGGGTGCCACCCATCTCCTGGGCAAGCGCCCACCGCCTGGTCTCTTCGGCCGAGGATCCCTTCAGCGACAGCCAGATCAGGCCCAGCCAGACCACGCACAGCACGTCGTAGAGGGCCAGGTAGAACATGGTCCAGCCGGCCCCCTGACTCCAGGTCCAGCGGGAAGAAAAAGATCACACCCAAAGCAGCGAGCACGGCGATCCACGCGCGAACGGCGTCACCTTTGGGGGTCATCCGACGTACGGAGGAGATCAGACCACCGACCCGCCTGAACATAACCCGGGCTTGATCCCGTCGAGACTTGCGCCCCCCATCGGCCATGCAGGTACTCTAGATCACCCGTCAAGCCCCGCACACGGGTGGTGGAGGCTAGCGGGGGGTGCCGTCCGCCCGACCCCGCGAAGCCAGGTACAGCAGTGTTTGCATCACGGTAGCGGCGAGGGTGCCGAGGGCGAGGGAATAGGAGACCCTCTCGACCACGCCGACCCCGAGCGTAACCAGGCAGACGGCGGAGGCTAGCAGCCCGACGAACCACCCGAGCGCGGCGATCCTTCCACGCCCCAGGGCGAAGAGGCCCTGGCTGACCGTCTCGGAGAGCAGGTAGAAGGCGGCCATCGCCGCCAGCGCCACGAGCACGGCCCGTTCCACCACAAACTCCTCCCCGGCGAAGAGCCTGAGCCCCCAGCCCCCGAGCAGCCACGTGCCCCCGACCATGAGAACCCCCACGAGGCCGACGACCCCGAGCGCCCTCAGCAGGAAACGCTCGAAGGCGGCCCGACCGTCGGTCGAGAGAACGCGGCTCGCGCGGGGCAAGAGCGCCCCGATGGCTGGGCTCAGCACGTACTGCGGGATACGGGTAAAGATGAGGGCCGCCGCGAACAGCGATACCTGGGCCCTGGTGCCGCCGATCAGATCTGCCAGGATGGGCCCGCCGTTCATCAGCGCCTGGGCGAAGGCCATACACGCCAGCACCGGCGCGGCGAACTGGAGGGCGTGCCCCGTCGAGAACGGCTGTCCCTCCCCCTTCGGCGGTGGCACGCGCGCCGGCCTGACGGCCAGAACACCGATGAGCGGCGCGAGCACGATGGCGATGGCCGGCCCGAACACGCCCCACCCCACGACGAGCAGGACCGCGGCTATCAGCACCCGCCCCGCCGACTCGGCCACGATCTGCACCCCGAGCCTGAGCGGCTGCCTGTGCCCGTTGAAGACGCCGCGCCGGAAATACTCCGGCGCGTAGAGCAGGACGGCGGCCACGAACGCCACCGTGAGCCACACGCTGCCGAAGAGGTTCGTGAGCGCCGGGCTGGCCAGCAACGCACCGAGCAAGAACACCCCTGACAGCCCGATCTGCCAACGCCTCACCGAGACGACCACGGGCTCCCAATCCTCCCCCTTCGCCTCCCGCTCGGCCACATACCGCCCCAGGGTCTGGGTCGCCCCGACCCAGAGCACCTGCACCGTCAGGAAAGTGGCCGACCACAACAGCGCGAGCGGCGCGTAGTTCTGCACGCCGAGAAAGCGTGTAGAGAGACCCTGGAACGCAAACGTAAGCACCCACGAGACGCCGAAGGAGACGGCGATGTAAACGCTTCCAGCTCCAGCACTCTGGGTTACTCTTGACCTGGAGAGGAACTTCATGGTTGTTTAGCTATCTGCTTTCAGCTATCTGCTCTTGTGTCCTAGTTAGAACCTGGCCCGAATATGCTACCGCGGGTCGAACCGGTAGGAAACCGCGCACCAGCCTCTCACGCGCTCTTGCTGAAAGCTGATAGCTAATAGCTTGAATTTACCTAAGCCACGTCGAGATGATCACCCTGAAGACGCCCAGCGGGTAGGCGAGCTTCGGGGGCTTCTTGGTCTCGCCGGCGGCGCGGCTCATCATGGAGACCGGGACCTGCTCGAAGCGGAGCTTGCTCTTGAGCCCTTCGAGGATTATCTCGTTGGCATTGAAGCGGTCCTCGCGCAGGTTGAGCTTGTGGAGCTCGGACACCCTGATGGCGCGGTAGCCGTTCGTGCAGTCGGAGACCTTGACGCCGGTGAGAAGCGAGATCAGGCGCGAGAAGAATACGACCCCGATGTGACGGACGCTCCCCGCCTCCTGGTAGTAACCCATGAACCTTGAGCCGAGCACGAAGTCGGCCCTGTCCTCGATTATGGGCCCAACGAGACGGCCGAGCTCCTCCGGCTTGTACTGGCCGTCGGCGTCGAGGTTGATGACGACCAGGGCCTTCTCGGCCCGCGCTATGGCGAAGCCGGTCCTAAGGGCGTCGCCCTGCCCGCGATTGACCACGTGGCTCACCACGGGCACGCCCTCGGCCCTGGCGAAATCCGCCGTCCTGTCAGCCGAGCCGTCGTCCACGACGACCGTCTTGACCTGGTGGCCCAGGACCTCATCGGGGATGCGGCGCAGCACGTCCCTTATGCCGCCCTCTTCGTCGTAGGCCGGCACGATTATCAGGACCTCGCCGGGATGTCCCTCGACCCTCTCTTCTGAGGAGAGGTATCTCTCGGAGTACTCCTTTACGGCGAGGCCGGTGACGATCTCGCCGTTGCGCCGGGTGGCCTCCCGCACGCGGGCCAGGAGGTTCAGGAAGAGCCCGAAGAGGAGCAGCACGGCGATGGAGAGCAGCGCGAAACCGCGGTCCTCGAGGCCGAGCAGGCGGGTGAAGATGCCGAAAAACTGGGGTACCACCGAGACGAGGGCCACGCCGATGGCGATGAGCAGCGAGAGGAGCAGGTCGAGCCTGCTCCCTCCCCCGCGGTACCTGTAGGCGCCGTACGCCGCGAAGAGCAGGGCTATGACGACGCCGGCGATGCTTACGTGTTCGACCACCTGCTACCGGTGCCCGTCCTGCTGGGGCACGACCTCTTCCCGCGGCCTCCACAACGAGGTGGCTGGGATCTTCGAGGTGTCGCAGCGGTCGGCGTACTTGCGGGCTATCTCGGTTACCTCCTCCAGCAGACCTTCGCTCAGGGTGGTCGGCTGCAGGCCCAGATCCAGGAAACGGTCGTTGCGGACGTGCAGGTCGTTCTCGTCGGCCTCGTTGCGCGGGTTCTGCACGTAGTCGATCTCGGCGCCCGTGCGCTCGGAGACAAGCGTGGCCAGGTCGCGCAAACGGTGGGTCTCGGTCATCTGGTTGTAGACGTTGACCCGGTCGCCCTTCTCGGGCGGGTTCTCCAGGGCGAGCTGTATGCAGCGCACGGTGTCCTGGATGTGGATAAAGGCGCGGGTCTGGCCACCGGTG
>DASUPX010000079.1:0-17646 GCA_036280905.1 Rubrobacter sp.
ACCAGCGGCTCCGCGACGGGATCCCCGACCATATCCGCGACACGGACGGCAAGCCCCTGGCGGTGGTCTGCGGCAGCGGCGTGCGCAGCGCCCTGGCCGCCTCGCTGCTTCGGAGGTCGGGCGTGGTGGGCATGGTACACGTGGCTGACGGCGGCGTCCCGATGCTCGCCAGCGAGGGCGTCGAGCTCGTCGCGGGAACCTGAGGCACCGGGATGATGTATCTGGGCCTGTCGCTCGCCGTCGTGATGGGGGTGGCGCTCGGGCTACTCGGTGGCGGCGGATCCATACTCGCCGTGCCGATCCTCGTGTATGCGCTTGGTTTCGGCGCGAAGGAGGCCATCGCCGTGAGCCTGGCCGTGGTCGGGCTAACTAGCCTCCTCGCCGCCGCCGAGCACTGGCGCGAGGGTCACGTGAGGTTTCGTCTCGCGCTCGTGTTCGGGCTCGTCACCGCGGTTGGCGCTTATCTCGGGGCGTACCTGGCCGGCTTCGTGGACGGATCTTTCCAACTCTCGCTCTTCGCCGTGGTGATGCTGACCGCGGCCATCTTCATGTACCGCAACGGCAGATCAGAAGACCACGAAAAGAGAGACCATTCCGGCGAGAGGGTCATGGGGATTCTGGCCCGCTTCGCCCTGCCGGGGATCGGCGTCGGGACCCTTACCGGTCTCGTTGGCGTCGGCGGGGGGTTCCTGATCGTGCCGTCCCTGGTGCTACTCGGCGGGATCCCCATGGAGGCTGCGATCGGCACCTCTTTGCTGGTCATCGCGATGAACTCCTTCGCCGGTCTGGCCGGGTACCTGGGCGAGGCGACGTTCCCGTTGGGTCTCGTCTCACTGTTTTCCGCGCTGGCGGTCGCCGGGACCTTCGCCGGGACCTTCCTCGTGCGGTTCGTCCCAGAAGGGGCCCTCAAGAGGTGGTTCGCCGTACTGCTTGTCTTGATGGCGCTCTTCATACTCTACGAGAACTGGCACGTGATTCTCTGAGCAACGACGGCTCCGGGACGTACCGGTTCGGTCTCAACCAGCGCCAGGGGTAATCCGGTCCAGGAAGCCTCCGAGCAGGGCTGCGTACTCCTCAGGGGCCTCGTCGTGCAGGTTGTGTCCCACGTCTGGTATCACCACGGGCTCGACTTTCGGGCTGATGCTGGCCATGCGAGAGGAGATGCCAGCGTACCTCGCATCCCGTTCTCCGGCGACGGCGAGCGCCGGTAAGGAGAGTCCCCCGAGCTCCTCCCACAGCGAAGGCTGGCTTCCCGTCCCGATACCCCGGAGCGAGCGCGCTAGCTCCCGCGGATCGTTGTGCCGCCGCGCCTCGATGATCCTCCGGAGCAATCCTTCGTCCCGCGCCAGGGAGGCGAAGAGCGGCTGACGATACCAGGCCCTCAGGAACCCCCCGAAGTCTCCGGATTCCAGCCACCTGGCCCTCTCTTCGTCTGCATCTCTTCGCACCGCCCGCTCTTCGTCGCCTTCGAGGCCCGGTGAGGCCGATTCGAGGAAGATGGCGGCGCACCGATCAGGACAGCGTAGCGCCAGGTACAGGGCCAGCCGTCCGCCCATCGAGTAACCGACCACGACCGGACGCCTGGTCCCGAGCTCGTCGAGGATTCTCACTACCGCCCGCGCCGTTTCCTCCATGGTGTAGGCCACGGGCGCGAGTCCAACAGAGGCTCCGTGTCCCGGTAGATCCGGGGCTATGCAGAATGCCCGGTCTCCGAGGACGGCCTCCACGCCCCGCCAGTCCGCGGAAGATCCCATGAAACCGTGCAGCAAGAGAACGCCCGGGAGCTCCCTTTTGCCCGAGACCTCGTAGGCCAGCCCGCTCTGGTGCGTCACTTCGGGTAGGTAGGTCGGCTGAAATGACGCTTCAGGGCCCGCAACCGTCTCTTCACCTCGAACTCGAAGACCACCCCCATCAGCGGGTCGAGGACGAAACGCAGGACCTCGGGTTTCGTCGTGAAGTGGAACGCGTAGGTGATGCGTGAGGAGTCCTGGCCCGTATCCTCGTGCCGGAGCGACGCTCCCCACGAATCGAAGAAGGGCGGTCGGTTCACCATCTTGACGGCCGCGACTCCGGGGCGGTCGAAGACCACGTAAAACGTCTTGAGCGCGATTCCGCCCAGGTACCACTTTCCAACGCATACCGAGGTCGCACCCTTCGCGGCCTCCGTGTAGCCGTCGTCGAGGTAGGCGGCGCTCAGCAGCGTATCCCACTCCAGGCGCTTGGGATAATCGTGCACCAGATCGAAGACCAGCCGGGCCGGGGCCGGTATCGTCTCCGTCACCCTGCCGTGCGCCACGCGCGTATCATCCTCTCCCTACGAAACCCGCTACGTCCCCGAGTATCCTGCGGTGCAAGGCAAGGTTCTCCGCACGGTCCGTGCGGACTTCGATCAGGGTGGAGGAACCACGGGCGCAGGCCCCGCGGTAGACCTCGACGAACTCTCCGGTCGTCTCCGGACGCTCGTAGTGCAGCCCGAACATTTCGGCGGCGGATTCGAAGCCCACGCCCTGCGGTGTGCCAAAGTAGGGCTCGAAGAACTCCTTGCGTTCGGCGACGGGGAGGAAGGAGAAGATCCCCCCACCATCGTTGTTGAGCACCACCACGACGACGGGCACGTCGCGCAGCATGGCGAGGGAGTTGAGGTCGTACAGCAACGCCAGATCCCCTATGAGGAGGGTAACGGGCCTTCCGAGACCCCGCGCGAAGCCCGCCGCGGTGGCGACGGTGCCGTCGATGCCGCTCGCGCCCCTGTTGGCGGCGACGGGCACGGGCGCGCCGCCGGCCGCCGCGTATGTGTCCAGGTCGCGCACAGGCATGCTGCTGGCGACGACGAGCCCGTGGTCCGAGGGCACATTACGCGAGACGCTGCGGGCCACGAACGGCTCGTTCGGAGCCGCGGAGGAGATTCCGTCCAGGGTGTGATCCACCCTCTCCGAAGCCCCCCGCCAACCCGTCATCCAGGTGTCATCACTTTCCGGCGGGTCTTCCTCGACAACCCTTGCCATGGCGGCGCAGAAGTCCAGGACGTCAGCTTCGATGCTGTGGGTGACCCGGTGGGAGGGGTCGAGCCTGAACGGGTTCTCGCGCACGACGACGTAGGGGTCCGGCCCGCTGCGGCCCAGGAACTGCTCCAGGCGCTTGGAGAGGGCCCTCCCCCCGACATGAACCACGGCCTCGGGCGCGTGGGACTCCGCGAACGTCTCGCTGGCCAGCAGCGCGTCGTAGTAGGCCACGAGGTTATCCGATTCCGGGCCGAGGCGCACCTGGGAACCGACGTCTGGCAAGAGCGGCCAACCCAGGGCGCCGGCGAGCCGCGACACGGCCTCGCCCTGCTCTCGGGAGGCTAGCCGGCCGGCCACGATGAGGCCCCGTTTCGACCGGCGAAGCGTCCGCCAGAGGGCCAGAACCTCCGTTTCGTCCACGGCCGGTTTCGTCGCGGCATAGCGGGTGTAGGGTTCCTCGGCCTCCGCCCAGGGAGATGGTCCGGAGATCTCCTCTTCACCTTCTGGCAGAAACGGTTCGCGAAACATCAGGTTGAGGTGGACGGGGCCCTGGGGGCTGCGGCGGGCGCGGTAGGCGGCCTGATCAACGGTGGTAAGTACCATGGCCGGGTCGACGGAGAGGTCGGGGGCCGGGAGGTCGAAGCGCCAGCGAACGTAGCCGCCGAAGATGTCGGGCTGGTCGATGGTCTGGTTGGCCCCGGTCTGGCGTAGCTCGGGGGGACGGTCGGCGGTGAGCAGGATCATGGGCACGCCGTCTGTCGAGGCCTCGACCACAGCGGGCAGGCCGTTGGCGACCGCGGTGCCAGAGGTGGTGATCCAGGCCGCAGGACGCCGGGTGGCGCGCGCGTAGCCCAGGGCCGCGAAGGCGGTTCCACGCTCGTCGAAGTGGACAAGGCTACGTGCCTTGTCGTTGGCGGCGAGGGCGGCGACGAGCGGTGTGGAGCGGGAGCCAGGTGCCACGCAGAAGAGGCCGACGCCACAGCGGACGAGTTCTTCCACGATAAGGCTCGCCCAGAGGCGGTTAGCTCGCGGCGTTTCCCTGTTCAAGCCCGAACATCCCGGTGAAGTCGGAGATCTTGTTCTCGATCTCGGCCCACTCCTCATCGGGCACGGAACCGGCGACGATCCCAGCCCCCGAGTAGAGATCCAGGGTCCGCCCCCGGACGAGCCCAGACCTGATACCGACGGCGAACTCCGAAGCCCCGGCCCCGAACCATCCGACGGGACCGGCGTAGAGGCCCCGGTCGAAGGGTTCCAGATCTCTTATCTCTGCGAGCGCCCCGTCGCGCGGGTGGCCGCCGACGGCGGGCGTCGGGTGCAGGGCCTCGAGCAGGCCGGCGTCGGTTACGCCCTCCTTGAGGGTGCCGCGCACCATGGATTTCAGATGCCTGCCCCGCGCCAGCTTCATCTCGACCACCTCACCGTCGAGGTTCAGTTCCTCGCAGAGCGGCGCCAGCGCCTCCTCTATGCCGGTGCGCACGTAGGTGTGCTCGGAGCGGTCCTTCGCGCTGTGCATCAGGTCCTCACGCAACCCATCGTCGTCCTCCGACGATAGACCTCGCGGCCTCGTCCCGGCCACGGCCTCGCTCACGACCAGGTTTCCCTCGCGGCTGAACAGGCGCTCGGGAGAGGCCCCGAGGAACGCCACCCCGGCCTCCGGCTCGGTATAGAAATGGAAGCAGTCGGGCGTGGCCTCCTTCAAGCTTTCGAGGAGCAACGTGGCATCCAGCTCCCCGCCGAAGCCAATCTTCGCCCTGCGGGCGAGCACGACCTTGCCCAGACGCCCCTCTGAGAAGGCCCGGAGCGCCCGTTCGATGTTCCGCTCCCACCCCCGGAAGTCCGGGCTATCTTCGCGCCGGACGGGGATGGGCAACGAGGCGCCCAACGCGCCCCCGGGCAACGATAGGTCTTCTATCTGCTCCCTTATCTCGGGGCCGTTGTGCACGTCCCTGGGGAGCACCAGGTTGCAGATGAGGGTGGTCTCCGAGTCGCCCACGTGCAGTTCGAAGCGGGGCAAGACGAAGTAGTAGGCGGCGAACGGGGCCCACTCAGAGTCGGGCTCACGCAGAGCATCGAAACGCGCGCCCCCGTAGTAACGCGCCCCCGAGTCCTCCATATCAGGCAGCGCCGCCAGCAGCGCGGATAGGGACCTTTCGCCCCTGGAGACGCCCTCGACCCGGATGTCGGCGGCTCCGACCGCGGCGATTCCGGTTCTCTCCCCGCGGCCAGCCCAGTACGTCTTCGGGAACAGCGCCTGTTCACGAAGCCACCTGAAAGGGTTGATGCGCCCGGCGGGCACGGCCAGACGCATGACACGCTCGCGCGTGCCCAGAGCTCCGTCGGGACCTGCTTCCGAGAGAGCGCGGCCCACGCGTTCGGCCAGTAGCCAGCGGGCATCAGCCGCGTCGTTCTCCCTCAAGGAATCCGTATACTCCCTGCTCAACAAGTTCTCAGCCACCTCACCATCTCATGCGGTAGTGTAGCAAGGAGTAGCTAATCGTATAGAGGGTTCGCTCACAATTTGCGTCCGTCATCGGTCTGCTTTCGGCCCCAGAACGCAATAAATTGGCCGCAGGCCAGGTTCGGAAGCTCAACCGTAGAGCTTAGGATAGAGTTGTTTGTAGCGTTCGTAGGCCGCCCCGTAGTCCGCGTCCCCGGGATGTATGGATCTCCTGGGGTCCGGGGTTGGCGTCTCCTCGGCTGAAGAGTAGACGCCGGAGGCGAGGCCGGCCAGAAAGGCCGCGCCGCGGGCCGACGCGACGGTGGAGATCTCGTCCGGCAGAAGCCACAGCGGGCGGCCCATCACGTCGGCCAGGAGCTGACGCCAGACATCTCCCGACCCCCCGCTCGCACCGCCTCCGGCGAGGCGAATCTCGAAGTCTTCCCCCCCTGGCTCCTCCAGCGCCTCGAGGCCTTCTCGCAGCGCGAAGGCGACGCCTTCGAGGGCGGCGCGAAGGAGGTGGCCGCGGGTGTGGTCGAGGCCGAGGCCGGCCCAGGCGCCGCGGGCACCGGGGTCGAAGCGCGGCGTACGTTCACCGCTAAGATAGGGCAGGAAGGTGACGCCGCCGGAACCCGGCGGCACGGCGAAGGCCTCTTCGTAGACCTCCTCCCAGGAGACGCCGAGCACCTTGCGGACCCACTCCAGGGCGAGGCCGGCGTTCTGGATAGCGGCCATCGAGTACCAGAGCCCTGGCAGTGCACCACGGTACAGATGGGTACGGAGGCTAGGATCCACCTCCGGGCTCTCGCGGGGCGTTACGATCTGGCCCCCCGTTCCGACAGTTAGCTGCGCGGGTCCAGTCCGCGAAAGCCCCACGCCGAGCATGGCGGCGGCCGTGTCGGCAGCCCCCGCCGCGACCGGCAGTCCACGCGGCAACCCGAGTTGCTCAGCGGCCTGCGCCGTGAGCTCTCCGGCCACGTCGGCGGAGGAGACAAGGGGGGCCAGCAATCCCTCTCGAACCCCGAGGTGATCCACTACCGCGTAGGACCAATCGTCCGCGGAGAGGTCGTAGAGCAGGGTGGCCGACGCGTCAGATGGCTCCGCCGCGACCTCGCCCGTAAGGCGCATGCGCAGCCAGTCCTTGGGCTGCAAGGCCCACACCGCGGCCGCGTAGGCCTCTGGCTCGTTGTCCCGCAGCCACAGGAGGCTGGGTCCGGCCATGCCCACGGCAGGCGGATTGGCGAGCCGGCGGCGCAGTTCCTCGTCGAGCTCTCCGTAGGCCGCGAGCTCGGTCCCGGATCTGGCATCGGCCCACAGCACGGCGGGCCGTAACGGCGAGCCCCCCTCGCCAACGAGAACGACGCCGTGCATCTGGCCCGAGAGCCCGAGAGCCGTAACCTCCGCACCGCGCTCTCCGACGGCCAACCCGGTCGCCTCCACGACGGCCTCCCACCACTCCCCGGGTGAGGACTCGGCCCACCCCGGTCGCGGGGCCCGCACCTCGTAAGGGGCCGAGCCCTCGCCGACGGCCTCACCGTCGTCCCCAATGAGCAACGCCTTGACGGAGCTCGTTCCCAGGTCGAGGCCGAGCAGCACGAGAGTGCCCTAGACCGATTCCGGGTTCGCCGTTATCAAGAGACACCTCTCTCTTCCACGGTAGACGCCTGTCATTGACTTGACTCTAGTTCCGGCGGAGAGGGGAGGGGAACCTGGAGGTTCCCCTCCCCTCTCGTGAGGTCGTTCGCGGCCTAGGATTCGGAGTTCTGTGACTCGTCCCCGGCCTTGTCGTCCGGCTTCTCGATGCCTTCGAGCTCGGCCCTGTAGATAACGCGCTTGGCGTAGTCGGGCAGCGTGCAGGTCTGCAGGCTAATGATGTTCTTGCCCTTGACGGGGTTCAACACGCTGAGGTTAGTCGGCTCCACGACGAGCTTCTCGTATACAACGTAGGTGTACTTCCTGCCGTCGGCATCTTCCAGGTAGACCTTGTCGCCGTTCTTCAGGTCCTCGAGGTCGTAGAAGGCCAGGTTGCTCTTCGTGCCGGGGAACCCGATGCGGTGCCCGGCGATGTACACGTTGGACGTCTTCTTCCACGGGAAGCCCGTGGAGCTGAGGTGCACGCCGGCGTAGTCGTGGAGCAACTTCTCGTCGGTGCCGAGGCCGGTCGGGATGGGATCGTTGTTTATCCGCTTCATGGCCGGAACGGTGAGCTTGAGGCGCTTCTTCTCGGGGGGATCGACCAGGTTCTCCCCGCTGCCAGCGTCTTGCTCCGTTCCCTTCTTCGGCGCGACCTGCTTGCTCTTTGCCTCGTCCGTCATCTTCTTGGCGGGCTCTTTCTTCTCGGGTTGCTCCTTCTTGGCCTCTTTCTTCTGTGAGGCCTGACCCTGGTCTCCCGTAGATTGGCCGGCAGAAGAACAGCCAGCGATCACCACGGCCATCGCCAGGACCACCATTATCAGAACCAGATTTTTCGACCGCATCACATCACCTCTCGCCGTCCACCTGAACTACCGTACCTGGAAAGCGTACAGATCAAAGATTGCAAGAAGGTAACGTTTGGACCAAAACTCCGTTACGGGCCTCTCCGTCACCTGCAACGCGCACCCCGGTAATGCCACCCGTCCGCGCCTCTGTCGCCAGGTGAATATATTATGGCTCAAGACCCCGGGTGTAAAGGTCAGCCCGTTAGACGCCCCGTAACGGAGGCCCGTGCCACGGCCATCGGTTCTCCCCTCCGACACCGGGAAAGCCGAAGCGCCCGACGGAAATCCGCCGGGCGCTAGAATATCTCAATGAAGCCAAGTGGCGTCTGCCGCTACGTCCAGCTGACGCCTTCTACAGAACCGAAACGCGAACGCTAGCTCAGCAGATCCTTCAGGTTTCCCTTCTTCTCCTTGGCCTTCCCACGGCGCTGGTCCGCGCGTCCCTTGTTCTTGGTTTCCTTGTCGCCGGTCATGGCTCCGGCCGCCTCTTTCATGCGCCCTTTCGCCCTGTCCATGGCGCCTTCGTCTTTGTCCTTCCCGCCGTCGCCCAACAAACCCATTCGTTCCTCCTCTACTGGGGATGTACGACTTTATCTTACCACCGGCCGCAGAAGACCGAACGCCAGTAGCCCGGGCTACTGGCGCCGGAAACCCGAGACCAACGATGGTAAAAGGGGGGCGGAGCAACGGCCGGACGTACTCCACGTTTCGGAACCACAGAAAGGATATCGTTGAGGACATCCACCATGACCCGTGCCGCGTTGATGGCGGCGGTCACCGCGGCGGCGGCCCAGATCGCGATCCCGCTCCAACCGGTCCCTTTTACCTTGCAGGTCCTTGCCGTCATCCTCTGCGGGCTCCTGCTCGGGTCGCGCGTCGGGGCGCTAGCCCAGGCTATCTACGTGCTCGTCGGCGCCATCGGCGTGCCCGTTTTCAGCAACTTCACGGGCGGCCTCGGCCACGTCCTCGGCCCCACGGGAGGGTACCTGATCTCCTATCCCGTGGCCGCTGCCGTGGCGGGACTGGCCGCGAACAGCGTGGCAACTTCCCCCCGAGCCCGGGCGCTGCTAACCGGCTTCCTGTGGGGATGTGCCGGCCTCGCCGTTATCTACGTGTTCGGGACCACCTGGCTTGCCCTGGTCGCCAACCTCACCCCCGCGCAGGCCGTTGCGACGGCGGTCGCGCCTTTCCTGGCCTTCGACCTCATAAAGGTGGCGCTGGCAACCATCGTGGCCGTAGCCGCCGCCCCGGCCATCGCCCGGCCACGTACCTGATCAAAGGCACCGCTCGCGTGTAGCAGCTCTCGAAAAAGGTGAGCCACCGTGTGGGAGGAGGCATCAGACCTCAGGATTTGGGTTTTCCTGAAGCCTGATGCCTGTAACCTGAAGCCTCCCTGCCCTAGGCTGCTGAGTCCACGGCGTTGCCGAGAACCGCCAGCCCTTCCTCCAGCTCGTCGTCCGTGATGACGAACGGCATCAGGGTACGGATGCAGTTACCGTACTGGCCGGCGCTCAGGAGCAGGAGCCCCTGCTGCAGGGCGGTCTCGATCACCTTCTGCGTTCTCTCCTTGTCCGGGGTCTTGCTCTGCACGTCCTTGACGAACTCCATCGCGGCCATCGGCCCCATGCCGCGCACGTCCCCAACAAAGTCTGGGTGGCGCTCCTGGATCTCACGCATGGCTCCCATGACGCGCTCGCCCAGGGCGTTGGCACGGGCCAGGAGGTCTTCTTCCGCGTAGGTCTCGAGCACGGCGAGGGCGGCGGCGCATGCTATGGGGTTTCCCCCGTAGGTGGTGCCGAGGCCGCCGACGTGGACGGAGTCCATGATCTCCGCCTTGCCCGTAACGCCCGCTATGGGCAGGCCCCCGCCAAGGCTCTTGGCCGTGGTCATGATGTCGGGCTCGACCCCGGAGTGCTCGATGGCGAACATCTTTCCCGTCCTGCCGAAGCCGGTCTGGACCTCGTCCACGATCAGCACGATGCCGTGCTCGTCACAGAGCTCGCGCAATCTTCTGAGGTAGAAGTCGGGGAACGGTATGAAACCGCCCTCCCCGATAACCGGCTCCACGATTATGGCGGCGACGCTGCTGGGGTGCACCGTGCTAACGAACGCCCGCTCGATGCCCGCGAAGCAGTCGCCCTGGCAGCCGCCGGAGCAGTCGCTGCCAACGGGGCAACGGTACGCGTAGGGCGAAGGCACCCTGTAGACCTCGGGAACGAAGGGCCCGAAACCCTTCTTGTAGGGGTCGGTCTTGCCCGTGAGGCTCATCGCGAACATCGTGCGGCCGTGGAAGGAGTTCTCGAAGGCTATGACCGCAGGACGCCCCGTGTAGTAGCGGGCGATCTTGGCCGCGTTCTCGACCGCTTCGGCCCCTGAGTTGACGAAGAAGGAGCGCTTCTCCGCGCCGCCGGGCACCAGGGCGTTCAGCTTCTCGGCCAGCTCCAGATAGCCCTCGTACTCGGTGACGTAGAAGCAGGTGTGGGTCAGCCTGTCGGCCTGCTCCTTCACCGCATCGACCACCCGAGAGTCAGTGTGCCCCACGTTCATGACGCCGATGCCACCACCAAAATCGATAAACGTGTTGTCGTCTACGTCGGTGACGAGGGCGCCCTTCGCCTCTTTCGCGAACATCGGCGTCGCTATGCCGACCCCCGCCGAAACCGCTCTGTGCCGCCGCTCCATCAGCTCCCGGCTCTTCGGACCCGGTATCTCGGTCTTTATCCTCGTCGACCCAAGCATCTCGCCTCCTCTTCCTGTCGGCATGATCCGTTCCAGTATACTCGCGGCAACCCGTCGGGCGATACCCCCGGAGGGGGACCGTTACGGGCTCGAAGCCCCCTTGCGGAGCGCGATAAGGCTCAGAAGATCATGGGCTATGTTGGCCGCCAGGAGCGCCGTGATCTGGGCCGGGTCGTAGGACGGGTAGACCTCGACCACGTCGCAGCCGACGATCTCGAGCCCCACGAGGCCCCGCACGAACTCCTGCGCCTCCCGGCTTGTAAAGCCCCCGATCTCGGGCGTTCCAGTCCCCGGCGCGAAGGCGGGATCGACGAAATCGACGTCGAACGAAACGTAGGTCCTGGCGTCGCCGACCCGTTCGCGGATACGGTCTATGACCTCGGGTATGCCGAGGTTGCGCACCTCGTCGGTCGGGACGAGGTCGAAGCCCATCTCGCGCGCGTCATCCCAGTCGCCTTTATCGTAGATCGAACCTCGCATGCCGACCTGGATGGAGCGGGAGGGGTCAAGCAAGCCCTCCTCGACGGCCCTGCGGAAAGGCGTGCCGTGCGTGTGGTTCTGGCCGAAGTAGGCGTCCCAGGTATCGGGGTGGGAATCGAACTGCACGAGGGCGAGCGGCCCGTGAACCGCCGCGGCGGCCCTCAGCTCCGGCAGGGCTATGGAGTGGTCGCCGCCGAGGACTATGGGCGTGACGCCGGCGTCGTGGATGGGCCTCAGGCCCTCCTCTATGCGTCGGTAGCTCTCGTCGATGTAGCCGGGGACCACGGGAACGTCGCCGTAGTCGATGACGGAGAGGTGGTCGAAGATGGGCACGTCCAGGCTCGGGTTGTAGCGCCTGAGGAGAGCGGAGGCGCTGCGGATGCCCTCGGGGCCGAAGCGCGCTCCGGCCCTGAAGGTCGCGCCCGTGTCGAACGGCGCGCCCACGATCGCGACGTCGGCATTCCCGAGGTCCTGGTTGCCAGGCAGGCGCATGAAGGTGCGGATGCCCGAAAAGCGCGGCGTCTCGAAAGAGTCTGCTGGTTCGTAGCGGGTCAATAGTTTTTCACCTCTATCCGGGTATCAGGAGGTCGTCTCCGACTCTCCCCTCGTCTCCGACTCTCTCCTCGTCTCGGACTCTCTGATCACCTCGGAAGGGTCTCTCTGCGGGGGGCCGAACGCCTTGCGCAAGAAGTAGGCCACCAGCATCACGCCGAGGCTAATGAGGCTCGCTATCAACAGGGGACGCAGGTCGGGGAGGACGGCCATCCCGATAAGCACGGCCACGATGCCAGCTATCGACAGGTACGTCAGCCACGGATAGAACCACATCTTTAGCTGCAGACTTTCGGGCGCCTCGCGCTCCAGGCGGCGGCGCATCACGAGCTGCGAGACGGCGATCAAGAGGTAGACGAAGAGAGCGATGGCCCCCGACGCGTTGATCAGCCACGTGAATATCTCTTCGGGGAAGAAGTAGAAGATCGCGACGGACACGTACGCGAAGATGGTCCCGGTAAGGATAGCCCAGATCGGCACGCCACGGCGGGTTGTGTTGGTCAAGAACCTGGGCGCGTCGTTGTGCCTGGTGAGGGCGAAAAGCATGCGGGAGGTCGTGTAGAGACTGGAGTTGAGGACGGAGAGGACGGCGGTCAGGACCACGAAGTTCATAACCGTCCCCGCCCCCGCTATCCCGATCCTCTCGAAAGCGAGGGTGAACGGGCTCTTGATGATGTCCTCGGTGAACCCGGTGTTCCACGGCACGATCGCCGCGACGAAGAACACCGAGACCACATAGAAGAGCAGGACT
The DNA here is from genome assembly GCA_036280905.1 of Rubrobacter sp. Classification (GTDB taxonomy): domain Bacteria; phylum Actinomycetota; class Rubrobacteria; order Rubrobacterales; family Rubrobacteraceae; genus Rubrobacter_D. The sequence continues at coordinate 12,445 of DASUPX010000079.1, forward strand.
CTGTAGATCACCGCGTTTGTAGCCCTGGCGACGTTCCTCCCTGGCTCGTTTGACTCAGCGGCGGCGATGGTGACGATCTCGGCCCCGACGAAGGCGAAGATCACGGTCGCCACGCCGGAGAACATCGCCAGAGGACCGTTGGGGAAGAATCCGCCCTTGGCGTAGAGGTTCGAGAGACCGGGAGAAGGTCCGAACAACCCGATCAGGAAGAGTATGGCGAGTACGATAAAGATAACGATAGCCGCGACTTTGATGCCAGCGAACCAGAACTCGAACTCGCCGTAGGAGCCGACGGAGTAAAGGTTGGTGCCGGTGAGCAGTAAGACGAGGGCCAGAGCGATGAGCCAGGGCGGTATGCCGGACACGTACTGCCCCACGATGGACGCCGCCACCGTGGCTTCGAACCCGACCACGATCGCCCAGAAGTACCAATAGAGCCAGCCTATGGAGAACCCGGCCCAGTTGCCGAGGGCCATCCGGCCGTAGTCGGAGAAGGACCCCACCGACGGTTGGGCCACCGCCATCTCCCCTAGCATGCGCATGATCAGGATGAGCAGGCACCCCGTCAGGAGGTAGGTCAGTATGGTCGCCGGACCGGCCTGGTTGAGTATGGGTCCGGTCCCCACGAAGAGGCCGGCACCGATGATCCCGCCGAGCGAGATCATGGTCATGTGCCGCCTCTTGAGGCCGGGTTGCAGCTTCTGCTGCCCGCCGGATCTCTCTTGCTCCGCCCCCGCCTCCGCCATGCATGCCCCTTCCCGGATCGTGGTACCTCCACGCGCAGCTTACACGCTAAACACTCTCTTTTACAGCACCCCTGCCGACCGCCCGTTTCCGGCGTGGATACGCCGCTAGACCACGGTCAACCCCAACGGGCGCGCGGAGAGGACTTCCCTCCCGTTCTCCGTCACCAGGCAGGTGTGGCCCAGGCTCATGGCGACGCCTTTTTCGGAGTCCACGACTATGCAATGCAGGAAGAAGACCATCCCCGGCTCGGCCAGTACGGCGTTCCCCGAAAAGAGCATGGGCCAGTCCATCCAGTTGGGGCTGAAGGTGGTGCCCAGGGAATAGCCGCACGCGGCGAACCGGTGCTCCCCGAGCCCCGCCGCGTCAAGCACGCGCCGGTGGGCGTCGTCGACCTCCCCCACCGGCCGTCCCGGCGCCAGCGCCCCGGTCATCTCCTCCAGGGCCTCCGCGACCGCAGAGAAGAGGTGCCGCTGATACCCGTTGGCCTCCCCCACCGCGAGGGTGCGCATCATGGCGGCGTGGTAGTGGCGGTAGGAGCCGGCCCACTCCAGCGACAACTGATCGACCGCGTCCATGCGGCGCATGCCGGCGGCGGACCGAAACAGGAGGGCGCGGGGTCCTGAACCTATGATCACCTCGTTCGCCGGAAAGTCCCCGCCGCCCTCGAAGATGGCTCCCTGCAACGCCGCGAGGACTTCGCCCTCGAAAACCCCGGGTCCCGCCACTTCCACAACCCGGTCCAGGCCAAGGTCAGCAAGCCGCGCGGCCTCCCGGACGTATGCGATCTCCGCGGGTGACTTGACGGCCCGCAAGGCGGTTACGAGGTCGGAGGCCTCGACCAGCTCGCAGAGACCATCGAGGGCGGCCTCCACCCGCTTCATGTTGAAGCCCGTGAGGCCGTAGGCGTCGGTCTCTATTCCCAGGCGCCTGCCCCTGCAGCCGTGCTCTTCGAGGATCACCGCGAGCTGCTCGGCCGGGTTCGCCCCCTCCGCGTCGTACCAGACCCTGATGTCGCCGATCAGGGAGGTATGTTCAGCCTGGCGTACGTCTGGGGTGCGGGTCAAGAGCGTCATGGTCTCGCCGTCCGCGCCCAGGTAGAGGCACTGGAAGAATACGTACCCGAACGTGTCGTAGCCGGTCAGGTAGTACATCGACTCCTGGCGGAACACGAGCAGCCCGTCGAGGCCACGCCTGGCGAGCTCTTCGGACGCGGCCCGACGGCGAGCGGCCAGCTCCCCGGCGGAGAAGTGGATCACGGGCCGCCCGGCTATCGGATGCTCTACCCGAGTATCTTGCTCGGGTCGGTGTAGGAGAGGTCGTGGGCCTCGGCCACGGGCCCGGAGACGAGGTCCCCGCGCAACGTGGACAGACCCTTTGCCAGGTCCTCGTTGTCGGCGGCCGCGCCTTCGATACCCTTCGCGGCTATCTGGATCAGGTACGGCAACGTCGCGCTGGTGAGGGCGAGCGTCGAGGTTCTTGCCACGGCCCCAGGGATGTTGGCGACGCAGTAGTGAACCACGCCCTCCTCGACGAAGGTTGGCTCCGAGTGCGTGGTCGGCCTCGCCGTCTCTATGCACCCGCCCTGGTCGATGGCGACGTCGGCGACCACGCTCCCAGGGCGCATGCTCGCGACCATCTCGCGCGAGACGAGCTTTGGCGCCTTTGCCCCGTGCACGAGCACGGCCCCTATGACCACGTCGGCCTGCTTGACGTAGGCGGCGGTCCTGGCGCGGTTGGGTATGACCAGGTCGGCCCTTCCCTCGAAGATGTCGGAGAGGTAGGCGAGCCGCTTGGGGCTGATGTCCAGCACGCTCACCAGCGCCCGCATGCCGAGGGCTATCTTGGCGGCCTCGGTGCCGACCACGCCGCCGCCGATGATCGTGACCTTCGCCGCAGGCGTCCCCGGCACACCCCCGAGCAGTAGCCCGGCCCCGCCCTGCGGACTCTCCAGGTGGTGAGCAGCAGCCTGTACGGACATCCTTCCCGCAACCTCGCTCATGGGGGTAAGAAGCGGCAAGAGCCCGTCAGAAGTCTCGACCGTCTCGTAGGCGATGGACTCTATCTTGCGGTCCATCAAGAACTCCGTGAGCTGTTTGTCCGCCGCCAGGTGCAGGTAGGTAAAGAGCTGCTGACCCTCCTTGAAGAGATCGTACTCCTCAGGGATTGGTTCCTTGACCTTCACGATCAGGCCCGCCGCCCCGAACACCTCTTCGGGACCGTCTACGAGCCGCGCGCCTTCCTCCTCGTACTCCTCGTCCGAGAAACCAGCACCCTTGCCTGCACCGGACTGGACCACCACCTCATGGCCGTGGTGCACGAGCTCGGCAACCCCGTCGGGCTGCATCGAGACCCGGCCCTCCATGTCCTTGATCTCTTTGGGTACGCCTATTACCGAAGCCAAAACCCTTCCTTTCCCTGCCTGCTCCCAGTCGTTCAATACCTTATAGCAAGCTTGCTATAAACGTGCAACGATGCTAGCAGGAGGAAGCGTTTCACCGGGTCGTCTCGAGGCGGCTTGCCGGTGGTGTCGGGCTCGATTATGCTGACTTCGTCGACTTCGTCGTGGCTGGTGCGTGGAGGATTGGACGGTGCGGGTCTTTCTGGAAACCGAGCGGCTCGTGCTGAGGCGGTTCACGATGGCCGACGCGCAAGACCTGTACGACCTCGACGGTGACCCGGAGGTCATGCACTTCATTACCGGTGGCAGGACCACGCCGCGCGCAGAGATCGAGAACGACATTCTACCCGCGTTCCTCCGCTACTACGAGCGGGGCGACCGGTACGGTTTCTGGGCGGCCATCGAGAGAGCCACCGGGGAATTTCTGGGGTGGTTTCATTTCAGATCTCGGGAAGACGGGGACCCGGACGAAGCCGAGCTCGGCTACCGGCTAAAGAGAACCGCCTGGGGCAAGGGCTACGCCACGGAAGGTTCGCGAGCCCTCATCCGGAAAGGCTTCACCGAGCTCGGCGTGCGCCGCGTGGTCGCGGAGACCATGGTCGTCCACGCCGCGTCCCGGCGGGTTATGGAGAACGCAGGCCTGGCTTACGTGCGCACCTTCCATCAGTCGTGGCCTTACCCCATCGAAGGCTCGGAACACGGGGACATCGAATACGCGCTGCGAAAGACCGATTGGGAGCGGCAGGAGAACCCACCGGGCTAACCGTCGGTCTGCCGGCGCTCGGTGGGGGTTGTGTCGGAACGCAGCCACAGGGAGACGTGGGCTGGCTGTATCGTCTCCCTAATCACCCCGACCAGGTCTTCGCTGAGGGTGCCGAGCTCCGTCTCGTCTCGTAGCCGCCCGGTGAAGGCTCCGAGCGTCCTGGCGGCATCGTACTTGCGTCGGTAGAAGCGCCTGTCTATAAACGACTGGACGCGCCGCCTCAGGGGGCTGAACAACGCGGCTATGGCGAGCGTGGAGACCACCACGATGAGCTGGGGGAGTCGCTCCTGGCCGGTCACGGCGCGAAAGACGTACTGGGTCCCAACCACGCCAGCGAAGTACACGGCCGCCAGCATCAGCGTGAGCGAGCCGTAGACGAGAGTACGGTTTATGATGATGTCTATGTCGTAGAGTCGGTAACGCAGCACGGCGAAGCCTATGGCCACGGGCACGCCTGCGACGCTCCATATGGTCGCGTACGTAAGCAAGCGGTACCACAGCGGCGGGGTCCATTCGACGCCCTCGGGGGTCGTGATCTCCGGCAGGATAAGAAAGCCGTAGACGAGGCCAAGGAAGATCAAGGTGCCCACGATCGAGCCGGCGAGCGCCATCCACTTTATTTGCTCCCTGACCACTCCCCCCGAGTGCCTGTAGCGCACCACCAAACTAACCGCCGAGGCCAGGATACACGCGCCGAAAGGCAAGGAAATGATTCCCGCTGCGCTCACCAGCCAGGGGGCACCCTCTATCCCGAAGGGATTTCGCGTCCCACCGAGATCCGTCAACGGCCCCGGCGCCAGCACGTTTGTGACGCCGATGAGGAGGATCACCACCCCGGAGGTCCAGGCCAGCGGGCGCCATCTGCTCGACGGCAGCCTCCCATCGGGAAACAGCATCAGCAGGTAGGTACCCGTAAGCCCCACGGGGAGTGCCCACGCCCACTGGGTCAGCGCCACGACCGTCGCCACGAACGGGACCGAGCCGGGACTGGCGACACCGTACGCGATGTATAGCTGGGCCAACGAGCCGGTAGTGGCCAGAAGGCCGATGGAGAGGCAAATCCATCCTATAGGGTTTTCGGGACGTCTGGAGGAGATCAAAGCTCCAACGGCGGGAAAGGCCAGGAAGGGCGCGTCGAGCATCACCAACCGCACGGGGGCAAGGTCACCCGCGTCCGAGGAACCTCCCTGGGCCGATCGGACGAGCACGTACATCGCAACGCCGGCCAGGAACACCAGCACACAGAGAGCGGCGAGCGACCAGGCGAGCCAGGCGACTTTGCGTTGGCTCACCG
>DASUPX010000080.1:0-6538 GCA_036280905.1 Rubrobacter sp.
CTACGCTTGTCAGCACGCTCGGGCTGGTGCCCTCGCTTGTCAGCACGTTAGGGCCCTGTGGGCCTCCACTTTCAGCACGCTCCCTTCGGTCGCTTGTCAGCCGATCCCGCTGCGGCCTGCACCCTGCCGCTCTGAAGCTTCGGTGGCCGAAAAAGCCTTATGTCGAAGCAGCCTTTACGGACCGAGACTACTGGCCGAAAGCGAGGCGAAGCCGAAGCGTTGCCGACAAGCGACAGCCGCAAGGCTGGAGCGTGCTGAGGAGCCGGCGTAGCGTAGCGAAGCTGGCGTGCTGACGAGCTGCCGCAGGCAGCGTGCCAAGCGACCGAAGGGAGCGACGACGTGAAGAGGGTTTGTGTTTTCGACGTTAACGAGACCTTGCTGGACCTGGCGGCGCTAGATCCCTTGTTCGAACGGGCTTTCGGTGATGCCTCTGTGCGGCGATCCTGGTTCGACCAGGTGTTGCAATCGGCGTTCGTGTCAAACATAACCGATGCCTACGTGACGTTTGGGGAGGTCGCTGGGGCCGCCCTGAAAATGATAGAGGAGCAGCGGGGCGTGCGGGTCTCAGATGATGACCGGCAGGAGATCCTGGGTGGGCTGCGGGAGTTGCCGCCGCATCCGGAGGTGCCCGAGAGCCTGGACCGTTTGCGTGATGCGGGTTTTCGGCTCGCGACCCTGACCAACTCCGCGCAGGAGGTCGCGGAGGCCCAGATACGGAACTCAGGGCTCGAAGAGAGGTTCGAGATGGTGCTCTCCGCCGACACGGCAAAACGCCTGAAGCCGGCACCAGCCCCCTACAGGATGGCCGCCCGGGCACTCGGTATACCGGACCGCGAGCTGCGCCTGGTCGCGGCGCACGCCTGGGACGTGGCCGGGGCATTGAGGGCTGGATGCGCAGCAGCCTTCGTGGCCAGGCAGCCCTACGACCCGCTCGTCGAGAGACCCGACGTGGTTGGCGCGGATCTCTCCGAAGTGGCCGACGGCATCATAGCTACCGAACAGAACTAACGACGTTCGAGGCAGAAGTGAACCTGGGGGAAGGCATCAGGTAATTTTCCCGAAGCTTGAAACCTCTCTTCAGGGGGTTCGGCGGTGCCGCAAGCTCGCGGTACGCCGGATGAGGAGCACCGTCGCGACGACGCCTGTCAGTACTGCGAGTGATGGCAAGATGGCGGAGAGGGCGACGAGACCGAGCAGCTTGCGCCTCATCTCCCTGGCCTCGTTGAGGTGGGGGAATGGGGTGTCGGGGACCTCGACGCCGAGGAAGTGGCAGAGCGGCTCCCAGCCCTGCCGCACGTCGAAGACCAGAAGCCTCCCCTTCGGCACGCGGCGGCGGACCGTCTCGTTGTGGCGCTCGAAGGCCTCCATAGCGTAGTCTCTGTCCTCGAAGCGACCGTGGAAGGTGTCCTCCCATACCAGCCGGTCGGCCAGCCTGACGGTGCCCGCGGGGCCCGGGGCGAAGGGGCTGGCCAGCGCGAAGGCAGCCCTCAACGGCAGGGGTCCCGTGGTCAGCCTCCTCAGCCCGTGGATGGTCGAGCGCGTGCTCTCGTACCACGCGGTTTCGTCTCGGATGGTCAGGATCACGGGCGCATCGGGAAACGCCTGCATGAGCTCCGCGTAGAACGAGCAGGCCGGCCAGTCGACCGCCACCTCGTAGCCAGCCAGGAAGCCCTCCCAATCAACCTCGCCCCCGCGGCGGGCGGTCTCCCAGCGCGCGACGTGCTCCGGGTTGGCGAAGACCTCGCCCAGCGTGTAGCTCGGGCCGAAGCCCAATTCCCCCAGCGCCGCCTTGAGCGACGTCGTGCCCGTGCGGCCGAAGCCGGCCCCTATTACCCTCATGGGGTCACTCTACACCGACTCGCTCGGGATGCGCTCGCGAGGCGGTGCCTCCTGTGCAACCCTGCTCCGATCGGAGACCAGGACGATGTCCCAAGACCCTGGGGCATTCCGAGATGTGCTCTTTCGAACGACCCGTTGCCACGAGCGGCTTCGTTCCAGCAGTCCACCTCCCCAAAAAGCAAGATCTTGCTCACCAATAGCAAGGTTCTGTTCGCCAGTCCGCCCCAAGCTAGCGAATAATTCCAGTCCGTGTACTGCGCCACGGGGGTGCTTCTCGTGGTGGATGGGCCCGGCAAACCGGACGTCCAGACGAGAAGAGGAGTTGGCACTGGAAGAAGCACCGGTGAGGTTCCTGGCCGATGATCGTCCCAGGCGACCGGTTCAGTAGATCAGCAGGTCACAGGTCGGGTGTGACCGCGCCCACCTGACGGAGAATAGGAGATCTATGCGCAAGATAATGTTGATTCTGGCCCTGGTGGTGATGCTCGTGCACCTGTCTGCGGCGGCGGCCCTGGCCTACCACCAGCTGATCCAGTGCAAGAGCGTACCCTGCTATGGATCTGGCGGAGACGACAAGATCCTCGAGCGCAAGGGCAACGGCCTCTACGACAAGATCATCATGAGGGGCGGCTACGACCTCGTGCAGGCCAACGGCTACGGTAACGACACCGACGTGGTCAAGGGCGGCACGGGCTACGACAAGATCAACGTGGCCGACGGGGACAAGCTTGACACGGCCTCTGGGGGAGCGGGGCGCGACTGGTGCATCGTGGACGCCAGGAAGGAAACAACGGCGAGCTGCGCCAGGGTGACGGTCCGCTAGAGATCACCCCCGCCCCTATGGTCGAGGGAAGTTAAGCCGCAAGGTCAGAGGATGGTCACGGACAAGCCAGTAAATGTTCGTCGATCCGCGCAACGGGTGGGAAAGGAGGCGCCCCACGTGGCAGAAGCGAGCCTCAAAGCCCACTCGAAACGGGCGAGCTAGGCCTCCGCCGGGTAACCGGCTCGAAAGCGAATCTCTCTGAGAACGGGGCGGCGTACCAGCTCGGTACACCGCACCGTCCTTGTGCTTGCCCGCGATCGCGTTGTGCGCCCGGTCGGGGCAGACGGGGCTGGCTTGCGAGGGCCGGTAGTTTCCGGACCAGGGTACTGCCCGATCGTCTGGCACGGCGACTATTACGGTGCTCTACGGGGCTTCTACTGGCTTGCTGTAGCGAGGCATACCGAGTATGCTTTGGTTTTGTTATCCAGACCGAGGTTAGGGACCGTGCTTGCTCGCTTTGCCGCGAGATGAGGGCAAGGGCCACGAAAGGACAACAAGATGGTGAGCACGTATCGTTCACACGGGCACCGTTACTGGCGCCCGGAGGACGATTTACGGGCTGAGTTGTACAGAGGGAAGCCGCAAACGCCGGTAATACGGTCGAGGAAACTCAAGGTTTACGACGCGATCGAGATAGCGCACCTCAGGCTCCTTCCCGGCGAGGTCGAGACCATGCCCATGCGGGGACACCTGGTCAACCTGCACCTGAGCAGCTCACCACACTACCTGATACAGCGTCGCAACGAGCGTACACACGAGGGGACCAAGAACCCGGGCGTCGTGGACATCATACCGACCGACACGCCTGCCCTCTGGAGCATGGACGCGGCCTCCGAGCACGCTTGCATGCTCATCGAAGACCGCTTCCTCCGGCGGGTGGCCGTCGAGGCGGGCGTGAACCTCGATGGGTTCGAGGTCGTGCCTCGCTTCAGTACCCAAGACGCGCAGATAGAGGTTCTCGGGCTGTCGTTGCTCTCGGAGATGAAGTCAGATGGCCTGGGGGGCAAACTGTACTCCGAGTCGCTAGCCAACCTGCTAGCGCTGCATCTGCTGCGAGTGCATTCCTCGCTGGGACGTGGTTCGAGGCGAAAGCTCGAGCACCAGAACGAACGCGAGTATGGCCTGTCGAGACGCTCTCTCTCCGAGGTCAACGACTACATAAACGATAACCTCCGCCGCAAGCTGACGCTTCGGGAGCTAGCAGGGGTCGTGCACATAAGCCCCCACTACTTCGCCCGCTCATTCAAGGCCACGACAGGAACCTCACCGCACCAGTACGTCGTAAGCAGGCGCGTCGAACGGGCGAGGAGCCTCCTCGCGAATAGCAGCCTGACCATTACCGAGGTAGCGATTGCCGTTGGCTTCTCGAGCCAGAGCCATCTGGCCTCCCACGTCAGGCGCGTGCTAGGCGTCTCCCCGGGCGACCTGCGACGCCAGGGCCTACCCTAGCGCCTTCGATCTCGTGCATACTTCTGAAATAGGGCAAGATCCTGGTCAAAAAGGGCAGGATTCTGTTTGCCAACCCGAAGCGAGTTGGCGGATAATCCCTCCGGGTGGACCGCGCGATGCGGGATGCTCTTCGTGTGGAGTGGGGCCCGGGAGATCTCCGGGTGTCGAACTAGAGGAAGGATAGTGAGCTTGAGGAAGACTGTTCTATCGCTGGCATCGTTGGCGGCGGCATTGCTCCTGGCTAGCGGGATTGCGCTGGCCGCAGTTCCCGGCGGCAGCGCTGCCGGGGAGAAGGGGGCTGGGCCAACCAATACCATAGCTGCCGATGCCGCGCTCGATGGCGCCCTGAAATCGCTGGTCGCCAGGCACGGCGGCCCTCCAGGGGCAATCGCCGTGGTGCAGCGCGGCAAGCACAGGGAGGTACACGCCTTCGGGGTGGGCAACATAGAGACCGGACGGCCCATGCGTGCCGACGACCACATGCGCATCGCGAGCGCGGCCAAGGCCTTCAGCGGCGGCGTGGCGCTGTCCCTGGTCGGCAAGGGCGAGCTCTCCCTGAACGACACAATCGGCGAGCGCCTGCCCGAACTGCCAGACGCCTGGTCGGAGGTTACCCTTAGGCAACTGCTCAACCACACCAGCGGCATCCCCGACTACTCCCAAACCCCGAACCTGGGCAAAGAGCTGCTCGCCGACCGCGACCGCCGCTGGTCGAGCACCGAGGTGATCGCCCTGATCGAGAACATCAAGCCGCAGTTCCCGGCCGGCACCGGCTACCAGTACTCCAACACCGACTATGTCCTGCTCGGCGAGGTCATCGGCGCCGTCACCGGAACCAGCTGGGCCCAGCAGGTGCGCGACCGCATCCTCGACCCGCTCCACCTCGACCACACTTTCATCCCCGGCATCGAACCCGTGCCGGTCCGCCCGCTTCCCGGCTACTTCGACGCCGACAACGACGGAGACGAAGAAAACATCGAGACCGGCCGAACCTGGCCGGCCCTGGAAACCTCCGAAGGCCCAGCCGGGGCCATGGTGTCCAACGCCGAGGACCTGGTGACCTTCGGTGACGCCCTGTTCCACGGCCGGCTCCTCCAACCGCGGACTTTCCACGCCATGGTGACCGAAGGCCAGCACCACCCACCCAACAGCAACTACGGGCTGGGCCTGGAGATCGTCCGCCCCGACTACCAGACCCTGATCTGGGGCCACGGCGGGTTCCTGCCCGGCTTCAAGGCGGTGCTGTGGTACGTGCCGTCCCGCGACGCCGTCATCGTCGTCCTCACCAACACCTCCCGCGCCAATCCGCCCGACCTGGCCGAGCTGATCCTGCGCACCCTGCCCGAACGGACCCCCCAGCCATGAACCAGCCATCCCCAACCCCACACACCCTGCCGATCTCGGTGCTCCTCCACCTCACGCCAGGGCTGTTGTGCGCCGCCGGCTACCTGGCCCTCGTACCGGTGGCGCGGGCTTGGGGTTTGCCGTCCGCGGCCGCCCTGGGCGCCTCCGCACTCCTGGTCACCGGCCCGCTGCTGCTCGGCCTCCTCACCGTCGCCTCACGACAACAAAGCCAGCGCGGGACGCCGGTCATTGCCCTGCGTCGGGTTCCTCGGACCCGAGCGATCCTCGGATGGGCCGCGGTCATCGTCAGCTGCGCGGCGGCCGGGTTCGTACTCGCAAGACCCGTTAATGGGTGGGTTGAGCACACACTCTTCAGTGCCTGGCCGGACTCGTGGAAGCCCCAGCCGGGCACTGCCGGCGGCTACAGCGACGACGCGCTGCTGTGGACAGCGGTCCTCATCCTCACCGGCAGCGCCATCGTGGCGGGGGTGCTGGAAGAGGCCTACTTCCGCGGGTTCCTGCTGCCCCGAATGCCCGCGGCACTCGGCCGCACCGGTCCCGTGGCCCACACCATCCTGTTCGCCCTCTACCACGTGTGGACCCCCTGGCTGGCGCCCACCCGCATCCTCGGCATCCTGCCGCTCACCTACATCACGCTGCACACTCGAAGCATCCTTCCCGCCACCGTCGCCCACATCACCGTCAACCTGATCGATGTGATCCTCAGCCTTGCTGTCGTCATGAGGATGGGTTAGTCGAAGCCTGGCCAAGACCGTCGGCCGATACATCGGGCACGGAGTGATCGGTGGACGAGGGGGGCGATGTGCGGCCAGTCCAGTACTCCTGATTCACCAGCTGACCTCAACCCCGTTGAGAGCACTCATGTCGCCCTCTGCCGCTGACCGCACGCGGTACCCACAGGTGGGCGCCAGTCCGCAGATCAGCCTCAGGCGCCCCCAAGCGAGAGACCGGGTGACTCCAGGATGGGTGACCGCTCGACCGTAGAACCTATGTTCGGTGACGACCGCATGGGGCGAAGTCAGGCTAAACCCTAGGGTGAACCGCATGGCCGATGACCTGATC
>DASUPX010000081.1:0-4282 GCA_036280905.1 Rubrobacter sp.
TCGAAGGGTAGCGTCGCTTTCGACCTGGAGCGGATGAACGAGCTAGAGGTTTTCTTCACCGAAGACGATCCCGACGTGCAGGGCTTCCGCACGGTCAACGTGACGGAGCCGGATCATCCCTACACCGGAGCCTGGTGGCCGCCGGGGCACATCCTGGGTTACGAGCACACCTTTATCCACACCATGAAAGACCTGATGGACGGCATAAGTGCCGGGGAGAGCCCGGCGCCGACGTTCGAGGACGGCTATCGTTGTCAGGCTGTCCTGGACGCCGTCGAGCGGAGCGCCGCCAGCGGTGAATGGATCAGACCAGAGACGGAAGGAATCTAACTTGGCGTCCTCGACGCGCGTAACGATCTGGAACGAGTACAGGCACGAGAAGAACGATGAACACGTCGCCGAGATCTACCCCGAGGGCATCCACGGCGTGCTGGCCGCGGTGCTGAAGGATGCCGGCCTGGAGGTCCGTACGGCGACCCTGGACGAGCCCGAGCACGGGCTTACCGAAGAGGTGCTCGATGCCACGGATGTGCTCCTCTGGTGGGGACACGCGGCCCACGAGGAGGTCTCCGACGAGACGGTCGAGCGGGTGCACGAGCGCGTGCTCGGGGGGATGGGCCTGGTCGTGCTCCACTCGGGGCACTTCTCGAAGATCTTCAAGAAGCTAATGGGCACCACCTGTGACCTGAAGTGGCGACACGACGACAGGGAGCGCCTCTGGGTCGTGGCACCGGGCCATCCCATCGCCGAGGGACTCGGGGAGTACATCGAGCTCGAGGAGGAGATGTACGGGGAGCCGTTCGACGTGCCCCAGCCCGACGAGCTCGTCTTCGTGAGCCATTTCGGCGGGGGAGAGGTCTTCAGGAGCGGGCTCTGCTACCGGCGGGGACGGGGCAGGATCTTCTACTTCAGGCCAGGCCACGAGGAGAACCCAACCTACCACAACCCCGACGTGCAGCGCGTTATCCAGAACGCTATCCGCTGGTCCGCACCGACGCCGGGGGCCGTGCCTGTCCTCGGTCACTCGGAGCCTATAGACTAGAGCAAGGCCGGACAGGACCCCTGACAGGAGACCCAATTGATATCTGAAGCACCTTCCGTAGAACCCTTGCGCGCCGGGGTGATCGGCCTCGGCTACGCTGGCGAGCAGCACCTCAAAAACTACGCTCGGGTCCCCGGCGTCGAGCCCGTGGCCCTGGCCGGGCTCGAGAGGGACCGCCTGCGCGAGCTCGGCACGCGCTACGGGGTGCCCGATCTGTACACGAGTTGGGAGGACCTCGTCGCGCGCGAGGACCTGGACATCGTGAGCATAGGGACCCCGAACCACCTGCACGCGCCGATCGCCGTGGCCGCCCTGGAAGGGGGTCGTCACGTCCTGTGCGAGAAACCGCTCGCGCGCACCGGGGAAGAGGCGCAGCAGATAGTCGACGCGGCCCTGGCCGCGGACAGGGCCGTACACACTGCCTTTACCCAGCGCGAGAGGGGAGACGTGCAGGCGCTCAAGCGGCACGTCGATGAGGGGAACCTTGGCAGGGTCTACCATTCCAAGGCAACCTGGATGCGCCGCAACGGTATCCCCGGGATGGGAGGCTGGTTCACCAGCAAGGAACTCGCCGGGGGCGGACCGCTAATCGACCTCGGCGTGCACATGGTCGACATGGCCCTCTATCTGATGGGCGGGCCCGAAGTCGAGAGCGTGAGCTGCGCGACCTACGCCGAGCTCGGCCCGCAGGGACGTGGTGGTAGGTCAGGCTCTGGCCTGATGAGGGGCGATAGCCCCTACGAGGTCGAGGACCTGGCCACGGCCTTCCTGCGCCTCTCCGGAGGGGCCACGATGACCCTGGAGACCGGCTGGGCCGTCTACCGCGAGTCGAGCGATGACTTCGGCGTCACCCTCTACGGTACGGAAGGCGGCGCCGAGATGCTGGTCAGGAACTACGGCACCAGCAACACGGTACGCATCTACACCGATGTGGCCGGCGTTCCAGCTGTGGTAATGCCCGAGATAGAGCCCCGTGAAGGCCACTACGCCGTCGTCAAGCGCTTCGTCGAGACCATCCACAGCGGCGACTGGAAGGGCCAGCACGGCGAAGACGGCCTCGACCGGGCGCGCATCATCGATGCATGCTACGCGTCCGCCCTGCAGAATCGTGAGGTCTCGATGGAAGAGTTCCGTGCGGACAGATGAGAAAGAAACCATTGGGAGGATAGCATGAGGCGGGATCAGATCTCACTCCAGCTCTACACCGTCCGCGAAGAGACCGCCCGCGACATGCCGGGCACGTTGCGCAAGGTCTCCGACATCGGCTATCCTGCTGTGGAGTTCGCGGGTTACGGGGGCCTCGCCACTGAGGACCTCAGATCCATACTCGACGATCTCGGCCTCCGGACCTCGGGAGCCCACGTCCCACTCGACTCCTGGGAGGAGAGCCCGGAGGCGGTCCTCACCGACATGGAAACCCTGGGCTGCGCCCACGCCGTGTTGCCTATCGTCCCACCGGAGCGCCGTAGGGACGAGGCCTCTGTAGCCAGGTTGGCCGAAGACCTCAACCGCTGGGGAGAGCAGTGCCTCGAGCATGGCGTGACCTTCTCCTACCACAACCACGATTTCGAGTTCGCACCGCTCGACAACACGACCATGTGGGACGTGCTGGTCAGTGAGACCGACCCCGGACTTGTAGGGCTGGAGCTTGACCTCTACTGGGTCAAGTACGCCGGCAGCGACCCTGAAACCGTCCTGCGGGATGTGGCAGACCGCGTCTCCCTGGTCCATCTCAAGGACATGGCCCCTGACGATTCGCGCTCCGACCTTCCGGTAGGGGAGGGAACGCTGCCATGGGTCGCGCTACTGGAGACCGCCGACGCCGCAGGCGTGCAATGGTTCATAGCAGAGCAAGACAAGCCACGGGACGCCCTGGAAGATGTCAGGATCAGCCTCGAACACCTGCACGAACTTGCCAGCACCTGATAGACAAGAGCCAATAGCAGGGCCGCGGACCGAGGCGTGCTCGGGGGGAGGTTGAACGGTTGCGGGAGGACGATGGCTACATCGACACCCATCTGAGAGAACCTCTGGTAGAAGAGAACACGTTCTTGCGGATGATGCCGGAAGACGTCGAGCCGCCCTCTTTCGACGAGGCGTGGGAGGTTTTGCCCCGGCCTTTCTGGGAGGGGCACGAGGATGTTCTGGCCTGCTATCGTGGAGCCTGGGAGCTGGCGTTCGGCAACCTGCGTCGCCCCGAGCCGGGGAGCGGCTTCGTGGCGAGCTTCATCGACACGGCCTTCAACGACTGCCTGTTCATGTGGGATTCGGCGTTCATCCTGCTGTTCGCGCGCTACGGGAGGCGCGCCTTCGACTTCCAGCGCACCCTCGACAACCTCTACGCCAGCCAGCACCCCGACGGGTTCATCTGCCGGGAGATCTCTACCCTCGACGGCAGGGATCGCTTCGAGCGCTTCGACGCGACGAGCACGGGCCCGAACGTGCTTCCGTGGACCGAGTGGGAACACTACCGCGACACGGCGGACCGCGAACGCCTCGCCCGCGTCTTCCCCGTCCTGCTCGCCTATCACGGGTGGCTCAGGCGTCACCGCACCTGGCGAGATGGCACCTACTGGACCTCGGGCCTCGGCTCCGGGATGGACAACCAGCCCAGGCTCCCGCAGCGTCCCGCAACCGGCGGCGGCTGGCCCGAGCGCCTCACCTACCACGGTCACGCCGTCTGGATCGACACGTGCCTGCAACAGATCCTCTCCGCCGACCTGCTGCTGCGTATGGCCGATGTCCTTGGCCGTACCGAAGAAGTTGCCGACCTGCTGGAAGAACGGACCAGGCTCTCCGCGACGGTGAACGAACGTCTGTGGGACGAGGAGAGTGCCTTCTACCACGACGAGCTGGCGGACGGAACGCTATCCGACGTAAGAACCATCGGAGCCTACTGGGCGTTGTTGGCCGGGGTAGTACCCCGCGAGAGGCTCGCTTCTTTCATCGGGCATCTGCAAGATCCACAGGGCTTCGGGCGGCCCCACCGGGTGCCCTCGCTCTCTGCGGACCATCCCGAATACGATCCCGACGGCGGCTACTGGCTCGGCGGCGTGTGGCCGCCAACAGAGTACATGGTCCTGCGTGGCCTCGAGAGGGCCGGGTATGACGCCCTGGCTCACGAGATCTCCCGAGAAGACCTGGACCATGTGGTGAAGGTCTTCGGGGACACGGGGACCCTCTGGGAGAACTACGCCCCGGAGCGGCCGGCCCAGGGCAACCAGGCCAAGGATGACTTCG
>DASUPX010000082.1:0-4378 GCA_036280905.1 Rubrobacter sp.
CGGAGGCATCCGCTGGTCAGACAGGCGCGAGGACTTCAGGACGGAGATCCTCGGCCTCATGAAGGCCCAGACCGTGAAGAACGCCGTGATCGTCCCCGTCGGGGCCAAGGGCGGCTTCGTCGTGAAAAGGCCCCCGTCGGAGGGCGGACGGGAGGCGATGCAGCAGGAGGTCGTCACGTGCTACAAGACCCTGATCCGGGGCATGCTAGACATCACGGATAATATCTCGGGGGACGAGGTCGTCCCCCCGCCCGACGTGGTGCGCTACGACGGCGACGACCCCTACCTGGTGGTGGCCGCGGACAAGGGTACGGCGACGTTCTCGGACATCGCCAACGGCCTCTCGGCCGAGTACGGCTTCTGGATGGGCGACGCCTTCGCCTCCGGCGGCTCCGTGGGCTACGACCACAAGGAGATGGGCATCACGGCCCGAGGCGCCTGGGAGTCGGTCAGCCGCCACTTCCGGGAGCTCGGCACGGACGTTCAGAACGAGGACTTCTCCGTGGTCGGCATCGGGGACATGTCGGGGGACGTGTTCGGAAACGGCATGCTGCTCTCTCGCCACATCAAGCTTCTCGGCGCCTTCAACCACATGCACATCTTCCTCGACCCCGACCCCGATCCGGAGGCGAGCTTCGAGGAGCGCCAACGCCTCTTCGGCCTTCCCCGTTCCTCGTGGACGGATTACGACGAGGGCCTCATCTCCGAGGGCGGCGGCGTCTTCCCGCGCACGGCCAAATCCATCCCGCTCTCCGAGCAGGTGCGGGAGATGCTGAGCGTAGAGGAGGAGGCCATGACCCCGACCGAGCTGATGAGCGCCATGCTCAGGGCGGAGGTGGACCTGCTCTGGAACGGAGGCATAGGGACCTACGTCAAGGCCAGCTCCGAGACCAACGCCGAGGTTGGCGACAGGGCAAACGATGCCCTCAGGGTAGACGGCGACGAGCTCAGGTGCAGGGTCGTAGGGGAGGGCGGCAACCTCGGCTTCACCCAGACGGGGCGCATAGAGTTCGCGTTGCGGGGCGGCAGGATCTACATGGACGCCGTGGACAACTCCGCCGGGGTTGACTGCTCCGACCACGAGGTCAACATCAAGATACTGCTCGACGCCATCGTCGAGGCCGGCGACATGACAGACAAGCAGCGCAACGAGCTGCTGGCCAGCATGACGGATGAGGTCGGGGACCTCGTCCTGCGCGACAACTACCAGCAGACCCAGGCCATAAACCAGGCCCTCGCGCTCGCCCACCCCATGATCGACGTGCACGCCCGCTACCTCCACTCCCTGGAGCACGAGGGCAGGCTCGACAGGGGCCTGGAGTTCCTGCCAGGCGACGAGGAGCTCGGGGAGCGGCGCTCCGACAACAAGGGGCTTACGGCCCCCGAGATCGCCATCCTGATGTCTTACAGCAAGATCGCGACCTACCAGGATCTGCTCGACTCGGACGCGCCCGAGGACCCTTACCTCTCGCGCGAGCTGGAGGGGTACTTCCCCACGCCCCTGAGGGACCGTTTCCGCGAGCAACTCCACGAGCACAGGCTGCACCGTCAGATCACGGCCACCCAAATCACGAACAGCCTCGTGAATCGCTGTGGCCCCTCCTTTGTCTTCAGGCTTGGCGAGGAGACGGGGGCCGAGGCGCCCGACATCTCCCGCGCCTACCTGGCGGCGCGGGAGATCTTCTCGCTCCGCTCGTTCTGGGACGCCGTGGAGGGCCTGGATAACGCGGTCGAGGCGGGCATCCAGACCCAGATGATGCTCGACGCCCGCAAGCTCGCCGAGCGCGCGACCCGCTGGCTGCTACGCTACCGCCGCGTGCCCCTTGAGGTGGGGGCAACGATCTCGCAATTCTCGGACGGGGCCAACGAGCTGGCCGAGAGCATTCCGGCCATCCTGGTCGACGGGGACCGGGAGACCGTCGAAAACTCGGCCGGTCGCCTCGCCGAGGCTGGCGTGCCGCGGGAACTCGCGGAGCGGGCCGCAGCCCTCGGCCCCATGTTCCCCGCGCTTGACATAACCGACGTGGCAAACGCCAACGGGGAACCCCTGGAGGAGGCGGCCGCTGTCTATTTCGCGTTGGGCGACAGCCTGAGACTGCACTGGCTGCGCCGCCACATCGAGGCCCTGCCCCGCGACAACCGCTGGCGTACCCTGGCCCGCTCCGCCCTGCGCGACGACATCTTCAACCAGCAGGCCGCACTCACCGCCGAAGTGCTGCGTGAGACCCCGCAGGACCAGACCCCGGGCGACCGCATAGAAACCTGGTCTCATGTCAATGAGGGGCCTCTCCACCGCACCATGCAGGTCCTCGCCGACATCAACTCGAGCGGTACCTTCGACCTCTCTACCCTGTCGGTCGCCCTGCGCGAGATACGTAACCTCATAACCACGCAGGAAGCTATGTCCGAGGACAAGAGGAAGGGCTAGGGCGGAGTTTGTGGGGGGCTCGCTGGCCCCCCACGTGCTGTAGCTTTCGGCAGAAGCGTTACGCTGCGTCCGGTCCGCTCGCGGTCTCTTCGATCAGCTCGTCGACCACGTCTTCGAGACGGCCCGTGCGTTCGTAGGCCCGGCGCTGGCGCCTTGCGCCGTTGCCCTCTTTCAGGGTATCGTGAAGCAGGGATGATACTTCGTCGTAATCGCCCTGGTCCTCCAGCGTCGGGCGCGCGAAGTGGAGCATCTTCTCGACCATCTCGCGCGCGGGGATGGCCCGGCGGGCTTCGACGTCCACGAGGTCACCATCCAACCCATAACGCGAGGCGTTCCAGTGAGATATCCCGAGCAACTCCGGGCGAACGTCCGGGTACGGCTCTTCGTTCTCGACCCGCTCGTGGCAGGCTTGCACGAGCGCACGACAGAGGCCCGCGAGCATCACGGCCTCGTCCACCCTGCTCGGCACGTCGGCGACCCTGATCTCGACCGTATCCAGGGCTTCCGGCAGCCGCAGGTCCCAGTAGATGCTGGAGGTGTCAAGGACGCCGCCCGTCTCTACGAGGGCATCGATGAGGGCATCGTGCTCGTCGAGAGAGGAGAAGGGGCCGGGCGGCCCTGCGGCTGGCAGGCTGCCCCACACCTGAGTTCGGTAGCTGGCGTAGTTTGTATCCTCTCCGAGCCAGAAAGGAGAGTTGGCCGAGAGCGCGAGGAGCGGTGCCAGCCACACCCGCAGATGGTTCATCACCCCGAGCGCGGCCTCCCTGTCGGCGAGGCCGACGTGGACGTGGAAGCCGAACGCCAGTTGCTGGCGGATGAGGCGCCCGTAGTTCTCCAACAGCTTCTCGTACCGGTCGTCCGAAGTTATCCGCTGTTCCTGCCAGCGTGAGAAGGGATGCGTGCTCGCGGCGACTATCCTGCAACCTTCCAGGCGCGCCGCCTCGCCGACGACCCGACGCAACCAGACAAGCTCGGCCCGTACCTCCGCAAGGGTCCGGCACACGGAGGTTACGACCTCGACCTGAGAGGCCCGCAACTCTGGCACGACCTGCTCGCACAGCGTTTGTTGGGCCCGCTCCAGCACGGGCCCGCCGCGGGGCTCCAGCCCCCGGCTTCCCGCGTCTACGACCTGGTATTCTTCCTCGACCCCAAGGGTGTACTCGCTCTTCCTGGCAGACAAGACGGCCCGCTCCTTCCGTAAAGATCATAGAGATCGGGCCGTGGCCCAACACGCCACACGTGAGAATACCGTCTCTTCCCCCGAACCGGAAACGTCAGGGACCTTTCTTCATGGCGCGCCGGTGGGATGCCGCGCGCTCCACGTACTCGCTTGCACCCCGTTCGATGTCGGCGGCCTGCTCGTCTGTTACGTCGCCGGCGCGTCTGGCCGGAACACCGACTATGAGGCTGCGGGGTGGGAACTCGCGGCCCTCGGGGACAACGGCGCCGGCGGCGACTATCGAGCCGTCGCCTATCTTCGACCCGTTGAGGATCGTCGCGCCCATGCCGATCAGGCAGCCGTTCCCGACCCGACAGCCGTGCACGACCGCGTTGTGGCCCACCACGCATCCCTCACCGACTATCGCCGGGTAGCCCGGATCGGCGTGCAGGATGCACCCGTCCTGGATGTTGGTACGGTTCCCGATGCGGATGGGCTCCGTGTCGCCCCGCAGCACGGCCCCGTACCATACGCTCGACTCGTCACCCAGGTAGACGTCCCCGATAATATATGTCCCGGGTGCTACCCAGGCCGATTCGGTCACCTGCGGAAAAGCATCGCCGTGCGGGAGTAGGTTACCCCTCTCGCTCAGATCCAACGCCGCACGCTCGCCTTGTACTGCAGGTACTCTTCGCCGAACTTGCCTTCGAGGTAACGCTCCTCGCGCCTGACGACGCCGCGATCCACGAGGTGCAGCACGACCGGCAGCAACGACGCGGCCGGCAACGCGT
>DASUPX010000083.1:0-6799 GCA_036280905.1 Rubrobacter sp.
GGCAGAAAAAACGGCGAGTTGGTGCGGAGGTTCGTCCTTGCGGCAAGAAACTGATAAGGGTTACTTCGGTCCCTTCGGGGGCCGCTACGTTCCCGAGACCCTGATCCACGCCCTCGAAGAGCTCGAAGAGGCTTACGAGCGGTACAGGAACGATCCCGAGTTCGAGGAGGATAGGGACCGTCTGGCGAGGGACTTCGTCGGCCGTCCGACCCCCCTTATGTTCGCCGAACGTCTGACCCGCAAGTGGGGCGGGGCGAACGTGTGGTTCAAGCGCGAAGACCTGGCGCACACCGGGGCGCACAAGATCAACAACACCCTGGGTCAGATCCTGCTTGCCGACCGTATGGGCAAGGAGCGTATCATCGCCGAGACTGGCGCCGGCCAGCACGGCGTCGCCACCGCGACGGTCGCCGCCCTCTACGGCAAGGACTGCGTGGTCTATATGGGCGAGGAAGACACCCGTCGTCAGAGGCTGAACGTGGTGAGGATGAAGCTTCTCGGGGCCGAGGTCGTGCCAGTGCTCTCCGGTTCGCGGACGCTGAAGGATGCCGTGAACGAGGCCATAAGGGACTGGGTCACCAACGTCGAGGACACCCACTACATTATCGGGAGCGTCGTGGGCCCCGCGCCCTACCCCCGCATCGTGCGCGACTTCCAGGCCGTTATAGGCTCGGAGATAGAGAACCAGTGCCGCGAGCGCCTTGGTTCGGACCCCGACGCCATCGTCGCCTGCGTGGGCGCCGGCTCGAACGCCATCGGCGCGTTCCACCCCTTCGTCGGCCGTAAGGGCGTGCGGCTCGTTGGCGTCGAGGCCGCCGGACGGGGGCTCTCCAGCGGTGAGCACGGCGCGTCGCTTGCCGAGGGGAACCTCGGCATCCTGCACGGCGCGATGAGCTACGTGCTGCAGACGGATGCTGGCCAGATCCGCGAAGCCCATTCCATCTCGGCTGGCCTGGACTACCCCGCAACCGGCCCGGAGCACGCCTTCCTGAAAGACGAGGGCCTTGCCGAGTACGCGAGCGTGACCGACAAGGAGGCGCTCGAGGCGCTCCAGGAGTGCTCAAGGGCTGAAGGCATAATTCCGGCGCTGGAGACGTCCCACGCGCTCTACTACGCAGAGACGGTGGCCAGGGAGCTCGGGCCTGGCAAGAACCTGGTCGTCAACATCTCCGGACGCGGTGACAAGGACGTTGAGGTCGCGGCCAACGCGCTCGGAATCGACGCGGAGGAGGCGGAGGCCGTCTCCGACTCGGAGGCGCCGTCGACCACCTCGGAGACGGACGAAGCGGCCTTTTGAGCGGCGAGCACGTGCGGGCGGCTTTTCGGGAGGGGGGTACGGCGCTCGTGCCTTACCTGACCGGGGGCTACCCCTCGCTGGAGGGAGCACGGGAGGTGGGGGAGGCCTTTCTGGAGGCCGGCGGCGACGTACTGGAGATAGGTGTTCCCTTCTCAGACCCGCTCGCGGACGGGCCGACCGTCCAGAACACGACCACGCTCGCCCTGCAGAACGGGGCCGACCCCGACTACTGTCTCGACCTCGCCTCAGGATTCTCGGGGCGTGTGCCCGTGGTCTTCCTGCTTTACTACAACGTGATCTTCGCCCGCGGCCCGGAGCGTTTCCTGCGCGAGGCGGCCGACGCGGGCGTCTCCGGCCTCGTCATTCCAGATCTTCCCGTGGATGAGGCTGGTCACTTCGCCGCGCTCGCAGACGAGGCCGGTATCGCCTTCTGCCCGCTGGCCGCCCCGACCTCGACAGATGAGCGCATCTCGCGCGTTGGCGAGATGGCCACAGGCTTCGTCTACTGCGTCTCGGTGGCCGGGGTGACGGGGGTACGCGATACCCTTCCGCCCGGCGCCGTCGAGCTATTGAGACGGGTCCGGGGGAGAACCGAGGCTCCCGTGGCCCTCGGCTTCGGGATCGGGTCGGCGGAGGCCGCCGTCGAGGCTGCCGGCGAAGCGGATGGGGTCATCATCGGGAGCAAGCTCATGCGGCTCGTCGAGGAGGGTGGAGCCGGGCACGCGGGCACGTGGCTCCGCGGGGTGCGCGAGGCGCTCTCCGGGGTCACCAAGACGGGGCGCCGGGCTTGAGGAACTGGCTCAGCAAACGCCGGGAGTACTCCAGGACGGTTCCCGAGACCGAGAGCGGCGTCGGGCCGATGGACTCCGTCTTCACCAAGTGCGAGAAGTGTGGGGAGCCCATCTACGAGAAAGACCTCAGGGCCCGCTTCAACGTCTGCCCCCACTGCGAGTTCCACTACCCGCTCTCCGCCTCCGAGAGAATCCGTCTCCTTACCGACTCGGGCAGCTTCGAGGAGAGGGACGCAGGCATCCTCGCTGATGACCTTCTTGGTTTCGAGAACTACCGCCAGAGGCTCCAGAAGGCGCGTGGACGAACGGGCCTCGATGACGCCATCCTGAGCGGGACCGGTGCCGTGGGTGGCAAGCGGGTGGCTCTTGCCGTGCTGGATTTCAGCTTCATCGGTGGTTCGATGGGGAGCGTAGTCGGCGAGAGGGTCGCGAGGACCGTCGAGCTTGCCGGTAGCGAGGAGTTGCCGCTCGTTATCGTATCGGCTTCGGGCGGCGCCAGGATGTTCGAGGGCGTCTACTTGCTCATGCAGATGGCCAAGACCAGCGTGGCCCTCTCGCGCTACGTGGAGGGGTCGTGGCCATACATCTCGGTGTTGACCGACCCCACCTTCGGCGGGGTTACCGCCTCGTTCGCCACGGCGGCCGACGTGGTGCTTGCCGAGCCGGGGGCCAGGATAGGCTTCACGGGGGCGCGCGTCATCGAGCAGACCACAAAGGAGAGGCTTCCCGAAGGCTTCCAGACGGCGGAGTTCCAGAAAGAGCATGGGATGGTCGACCGCATCGTGCACCGCCTCAGCCTGAAGGCCGATCTCGAACGCCTTCTGGGGTTCTTGCCGTGATCCTGGACTTCGAGAGGCCCATCAAGGACTTCGAGGACCGCATCACCGAGCTCAGGCGGCTCGCCGGCCCGAGCGAGGAGTTGCGGGGGGAGATCTCACGCCTCGAGGAGGCCCTCGACGCCGCGAGAAGGCGTATTTACTCCAACCTCACCCCTTACCAGCGGGTCCAGGTGGCCCGCCACCCCGAACGCCCCAACTTCCGCGCCTACCGCGACGCCCTGGCCGATGACTTCTACGAGCTCTCCGGCGACCGCGTCTTCGGCGATGACCCGGCCGTGCGGGGCGGGCTGGCCCGGATAGGCGACCACAACGTCGTGCTCCTCGGCCACGACAAGGGAACGGACGTCAACAGCAGGGTGAAGGGCAACTTCGGCATGGCCCACCCAGAGGGGTACCGCAAGGTGAAGCGGTTCTACGAGCTGGCCGCCAGGTTTGGGCTCCCCGTGGTCGTGCTCGTCGACACCCCCGGCGCCTTCGCCGGCAGGGGCGCCGAGGAGCGGGGACAGGCCTGGGCCATCTCCGACGACCTCATGACGCTCGCGAGGATTCCAGTGCCCGTAATCTCCGTTATCATCGGCGAGGGTTGCTCAGGCGGCGCCCTTGCCATGTGCGCGACCGACTATGTCGGGATGCTTGAGAACTCCTACCTCTCCGTCATTGCGCCCGAGGCCTGCGCCTCCATAATCTTCAGGGACCCGAGCAGGGCCGCCGAGGCAGCAGAGGCACTCAAGGTCACGGCCGCGGATATGAAGGGCCGGGGCATCATAGACGAGATCATCCCCGAACCACTTGGGGGCGCCCACAACGACCCGCAGGTCACCATAGAAGCCGTGGGCCAGGGTCTGAACCGTGTTCTGAACGGCCTCTCCGAGACCGACCCGGAGAAACTCCGCCAGGCCCGATACGAACGCTACCGCCGCATCGGCGCCCACGCCACAGAGAACGGCCAGGTCGGTTAGCCCGTTACGGGTCGCGATATATTGTCACGTCACGGGTCCTGATCCTCCACGACTCGTGGATTCCCGCTTCCGCGGGAATGACGGACGGGCACGACCCGACGTACACCCGGAGAACCGAAATTCCGATAGATCTCGTTACCCCCGCATCCCATGTAGGGAGAGTTCGCGAACCGCCCGACGACGAAACGCCTCGACACACGTGGGGCCAACAGAACGGTACAACCCCTACGCCTGCAAGAACCCTCTCAACTCCAGCGCGGTCTCCTCGGGCCGCTCTTCGGCCAGAAAATGGCCCGCGTCGAGGGGTCTGCCGCTTACGTTGGTCCCGTATTCGCGCCAGACCGTTTCCACCTCGTAGGTCTTCTCCATCACGCCGCGGCCGCCCCACAGGGCCAGAAGTGGGCATTCCACCCTGTGACCCCGGGCGCGGTCCTCCCGGTCGTGCTCGAGGTCGATTGAGGCGGCGGCCCTGTAGTCTTCGCAGCTCGCGTGGATCGTGGCCCCGTCGAAACAGCGCTCGTATTCCGCGAGGGCTTCCGGGGCGAACATCTCCAACGCGGTGCCCCAACCTCCCAGTTTCCTGCGGAGGTAGTAGGCAGGGTCGCCCCCGATCAGGGTCTCGGGCAGGTCGTAGGGTTGGATCAGGAAGAACCAGTGATAGTAGGAGGTCGCCAGGTTGCTATCCACCGTTTCGAAAATGTGGAGCGTGGGCACGATGTCGAGCACCGCCAGCTTTTCGACGCGCTCGGGTGAGTCGAGCGTCATCCTGTGGGCGACGCGTCCCCCCCTGTCGTGCCCCACGACGGCAAAAGTGCCGAAGCCCAGGGCGTCCATGACCGAGACCTGGTCCCCGGCCATGGATCGTTTGGAATACGTGGAATGATCCTCCTCGCCGAACGGCGTGGGGCTGTCACCGTAGCCCCTGAGGTCAGCGGCGACGACCGTGAAGTCTTCGGCCAGGAGCGGAGCCACGCGATGCCACATCGCATGGGTTTGTGGGTAACCGTGCAGGAGCAACACCGGCGGTCCGGTACCCCCGCGGACGAAGTTTATCTCCCCATCGCTGGTCGTTACCCGTCCCTGCTCGAAGCCCTCGAACAAGGGTCTATCCAAAGAACGTTTCGACGACCTTGTAGAGGTCCTCGGGTACGGTCTTCGTCTCGTCGGTTGCCTCCGAGAGGTCCACGGTCACGATGTCGTTACCCCTGAGGGCGACCATCTTGCCCCACTCGCCATTATTCACCGCTTCGGCGGCTCTCAGCCCATAACGGGTCGAGAGGATGCGGTCGTAGGCCGTGGGAGTGCCTCCGCGCTGCAGGTGGCCTAGGACCACGTGACGCGTCTCTATGCCCGTGCGCTCCTCGATCTCGCTCGCCAGCGTCTCGGCGATGCCGCCTAGACGGACGTGCCCGAACTCGTCCGTATCCGCGTTCTGGGTCGTGAACTCCTCGGAGAGGGTCACGCCCTCGCTTACCGCGACGAGGCCCCACTTCTCGCCCTTCTCCGCACGCTTCTTGAAGATGTCGGCGATCTCGTCGAGGTCCGGCTCGACCTCGGGTATGAGGGTGACGTTGGCCGCGCTCGCGACGCCGGCCCCCCAGGTGATCCAACCCGCGTGACGCCCCATCACCTCGACGACCACGACCCGTTCGTGGCTCCTGGCGGTGGTGCGGAGTTTGTCTATAGCCTCGGTGGCTATGGAGACGGCGGTGTCGTAGCCGAAGGTGGTGTCGGTGGCCGACAGGTCGTTGTCTATGGTCTTGGGGCATCCCACCACCTGCACCCCGAAGTCGTCGTGGAGGCGCTTGGCGACCCCCAGCGTATCGTCGCCGCCTATGGCCACGAGGGCGTCTATGCCGAAGTCCTCCATCTGCTTGACGACCTTCTCAGCATCGCCCTCGTTCTTGTAGGGGTTGGTGCGCGAGGAGCCGAGTATGGTGCCGCCCTCTTGCAGGATGTAGCGTACGCTATCGGCGGTCAGCGGCATCACGGTGTCGGCTTCGGGATCGAGGAGCGCCTTCCAGCCTCGCTTGAGCCCGTGCACCTCGTAGCCGTAATCGTTGTCGCACCTGGTGGTGACGGCCCTTATCACGCCGTTCAGCCCGGGCGCGTCGCCACCCCCCGTAAGCATACCTACCCTGCGTACCTCGGCCATGCGATCCCTCCTTCTTCGAGCGTGCAAGAGGATGTAGTCTAGCAAACCCTCTGCGCGAGAACGTCAGGGGATCAGAGGGGCGCGGGCATCCCTGCTTGCGGTCGACGAGAAGCATTCGTGAGCTAGATACTTCTCAACCCGGACCGATTCCCGGGACGAACGGGAGAAAGTTCCCGACCGGGTCGGGAAAACGCCCGATGCGTTGGGAACGGGCCAGACCGTAGAGTGTTGCCTGGACACGAGGAGGTAACGTGGAAAGGAACCGCATGTGAGCAACAGGATGCTTGGAACCGTCGCCATGATTTGCGCTCCGGCGCTTCTGGTCGAGGCGATCATTACGAAAGACCAGGGAAACCACCTCGTCGTCGGGATCGCGAGCATGGTGTTCATGTTCGGCTGGATCTGCTCTAACACGGCGATGCGCCGGTTGCGGGCCGCCGGAACCGGCAGGTGGGGACGGGCGGTGTTGCTGGTGCAACTCGTGGGGCTCGTGTTGGCCTTCGCAAGCGGATTGTTCGAGGCGACGGGGCTGTTCGGTCGCGGGGACACGATTTTCGATGTCGCGGATTCCGCCTGGCCCCTGAGTATGATCTGGATGTTCCTTCCGGTCGGTATCTCCGCGATCCTCGCGGGGCGCCTTCCCGGATGGAGAAGGTTCGTGCCGATGTTGTGCGGCTCCTGGCTACCGCACAGCTTTGCGCTGATGCCGCTGTTCGGTCTTCTGGCTCATGCTCGGCCTCGTCGTACGCAATAGCGAA
>DASUPX010000084.1:0-11055 GCA_036280905.1 Rubrobacter sp.
CCCACCTGTTTCGTGGAGAGCCAGATGGGGCAATATTGCGCCTCGTCGACACCCTGGGGGCCGGGCTTGTCGTGCTTGGCAGCCGGGGGCTCGGGGGCATCCGGCGGGCATTTCTCGGCAGCGTCTCGGAGTCGGTGATGCACAGCGCCGGGTGCCCGGTCATGATCGTCCGCAGAGACCTTCCGGATGGCGCCGACGGGACGGAGAACGGCGCGGAGGAGGCACCTGTTTGAGGACGCCTGGTGACGCTACCGATGTGTACCGCTCGGCCCTGGGCTGGAGAGCAGGGGAGGGTCCACGAGCGGGCGGTGGCGGATCTTTGACGTGAGGACGCGGGGTGAGCGCCTCGCGGGGACGAGAGATTCCATCAACGGATTATCACCTGGAAGGTCAGCATGGCGAGGACGGAGAGCGTGACGATGATGGCCACCAGGTTGCCGGAGGCCTCTTCAAGGGCGTCTGGAACGAGCTCGGAGAAGACCATCCAGATCATGGCCCCCGCAGCGAACCCGAGTCCGAAGGGGAGGAAGGTTCTGAAGGTCTCTACAAAGACGAAGGCGGGGACCGCCATCAGGGGCTGGGGGAGGCTGGAGAACACGCTCCAGAGGGCCGCCCGGCTCCATGACAGGCCGCGGGGCACGAGCACCAGGCTTATGGCTAGACCTTCTGGGATGTTGTGCACGGCTATGGCCAGCGTGATGAAGAGCCCCAGCTCGATCCCGCCGCCAAAAGAGACCCCCACGCCGACACCTTCCGTGAAAGAGTGCATGGTCATCACCCCGACTATCAGGAGCGCCTTTCGGGCGTCCATGTTGCTCATCTGCGCGAAGACGGCAGGGGACTCGTCACGCTGCAGCAGCTTGCGAACCAGGACGATGAAGGCAAGGCCCGTGAGGGCCCCTGCCAGGGTGCGCATCAGCCCGTAGCGGACCCCCTCGTAGAGGAGGCCGAAGCTAGCCGCGAGCATCAGCCCGGCGGCTATCGCGTTTGACGCCCCGAGCCACCTCCGCGGTGGCCGCTTGACGAAGAGGAAGGGCAACGCCCCGAGCCCGGTCGCAACCGCCGTGAGCAACGCGAAGAGGAAGACTCCAGCCGTGGCCCCGAACTGCACGTGGCTAACCCTGCGTGCGGGCCAGGCCAGCGAGGGGCGAAAGAGATAGGCGAAACACCATCAAGGCTCGCGCACCAGGAGTACGGGGCGCCCAGAGTAGAGGAGCACCCTTCGAGACACGCTCCCGAGCAGGGCCCGCTCCAGGCCGGTCATGCCCGTGGAACCGAGTATCACGAGGTCGGCATCTACCCTCTCGGAGGTAAGGATGATGCTCTCGTGCGGGGATCCCTCGGCCACTATCTCCTCGCACTCGAGGCCCCGCTCTTCGGCCATCTCGCGCACGGCGGCCACCGCTTTCGCGCCGGACGCTTCGAGCTCCGTCATTGCCTCGCGGAAGTGTATTCCAATGTGGAAAGCGCGGGGTGCGTCCACCGCGTAGACCGCGTAGAGGCGGGCTCCGAGCGACTCGGCGAGGTAGATCGCGTGGGCGGCCGCAAGCATGGAGCAGTCGGACCCGTCCGTGGCCACGAGAATCTTCCCGTAAGGTGTCGGCCTGCGTCTGTCCCGGCCGGCGCTTGCTTGCTGTCGGTTGTTCATCTTCGTTTCTCCTCTCGCTCGCCGCCCTTCCACCTTTCATTCGTCCGCAACTACTCCAGACGCACGAGGGTGCGCCCACCTTTCCCGTTACCACCAGGGCTGACAACACGTGGCAAGCGGTCCGGCCGGCCGGGTAAGTCCGGCGCGGCTGGTGAGGGGTACTCCCGACGTCTAGGCCTGCG
The DNA here is from genome assembly GCA_036280905.1 of Rubrobacter sp. GTDB lineage: Bacteria > Actinomycetota > Rubrobacteria > Rubrobacterales > Rubrobacteraceae > Rubrobacter_D. The sequence goes on from DASUPX010000084.1 coordinate 1,831, forward strand.
GGTCACGAGCTCGCGGGCCTGGGCAGATCAGCACCGGTCCCTTCGCCGCCCTGAGAACCTTTGTAGAGACGCTACCGAGCCTCGCACGCCCTAGCGCTCCAAGTCCGCGGCTTCCCACAGCGAGGAGCGTCCGTTCTCCCTCGTGTCGCTCTTCGGCGGCACCGAGCAGCCTTGCAGCGGGGTCTCCGACGTCTATACGGATCCTGGATCGGACGCCGAGGTTCTCCCTCAACTGCCTGGCTCGTTCCTCGAGGATGTTCTCCTCGCGCCTCAGTTCGTCATCCACCATGCGGGCGTCCAGTGCACGCCCTTCGGGGTCCATCTCAGGCAGCCTGGGGTAGGTCCTGACGAGGAGCCCGCCGGCCCCGAAGAGCCCGCCGATCCCCAGGGCCAGGCAAGCGGCGTGGGCCGCCGCTTCCGAGCCGTCGTCCCCGATCACGATACTCCCGGGTGGCCAGGCATCGTGGCCGCCCCTTACAACGAGCACGGGGACGCGGGTCTGGTGGACCACACCCTCCGAGACGCTGCCCAGGATGAGGCGCTTGACGGGTCCGCGTCCCCGGCTGCCCATGATCAGGAGGTCGGCCCCGAGCTCCTCGGCGAGGTCGAGCACGCCGTCTACCGCGCTGGCCAACCGGAGGTGCGCGCCGGCGACCTCCGCGCCGGCCTCGCGGAGAGACGCCTCCTGCGCCTCGAGCAGTTCCTGCGCCTCCAGCCGGAGCTGGGCCCGCACCATCGCCTCGAAGCGCGTGGTCGGCACGGTCTGCCAGAAGTGTGCAACGTGCAACTCGCAACCAACCATGCTCGAGAGGTCTACGGCCGCCCGGGCCGCAAGCGCGGCGTCTTGCGAGCCGTCGGTGGCGAGCAGTATCCTCCCCGGAGGGAAGGGTACGGTCCTCTCCTTCCCCGCACCCGCCTCGCCGAGCCAGGAGCCCCTCAGGCCCATATCGTTGCCTCAGCCCACAATTCGTTCCTGCTGGCCCCGGCATCTGGCTTCGGGGCCTCATCCCGGAGGCGCCGCAAGGCGAGGCGGTCCTCGACCAGCCGGAAGGCACCTTCAATAATGGGTATCTGACCTATGCCCATCCTGGCCCCCTTCCTCTACACCCTGGCCCCTGCTGCTGCGGCTCCACACGTCCCGTCACCTGGCCATAAGGCCACTCATCGCCTTTAGCCCTACCTCCATTCCCTTCCAGGGGAGCCCGGCGTGGAACGGGTTACCCCACCCGAAACGCAGGGGCAGGTACATCCCGATCATCTTCTTCCCAAGCCGCCACGGCACAGAGGTGCCGACCTTGTAGGCGGCGATCGCCTCGGGGTCGACCTCCACGGGCCTCTCCGGCTCGCCCGTCAGCCTAAGTGGGACCTGGGCGAAGGTGGCCTTGTCGAACTCCTCCATGACGCACATGCTCGTGGGCTCGAAACCGAACTCTGGCTCGGTCCCTAGCAGGCGGGCGGAGAGGTGCTCGGCGGCGGCGTCGGCCTGCATGAAGGCGAGAAAGGCTTGTTTTACGGGGAAGTCCCCGGCGTCACCCACGGCGTAGACGTCGGGCTGCCCGACGACCTGCCTGCTCGCCAGGTCCGTCGTGATGAAGCCCCTCTCGTCGCCGGGAAGCGTGGGGTAGGTCATCTCCGAGACGTAGGGGGAGAAGGTGATGAGGAGGTCGTAGGGGAGTTCCTCCCCGTTCGCGTACCGGACAGCGCCGTCCTCGACGGTTTCGGCGACGTAGCCCGTGTGGCCCGCTATGACGCGCCGCTCGAACTCCCGCTCCACGACCTCGTGCAGCCTGGGGCCGAAGGCCTGTATGTAGCCCTGTTCGTAGGTGGACCATGTCAGGTCCATGTTGGCCCTGACCTGCTTGCGCCTGAGCCAGGTGTCAAGCATCATGACCAGCTCGTAGAGGGGGCCTGCGCACTTGTTGTTGGGCGCTACGAGGAACAGCACCCTCTTGAGCTTACCTTCTTCGGCCGCCTCTAGCAGGTCGTAGAGGGCAAGCCTGAGCTCCAGCATCTCCCGGGGCGTCCAGATGGTCCTGGCGTTCTCCGCGAGGCCGGGCACCTCCTCCGGGCGCATACCCGAACCGGTCGCCACGACGAGGTAGTCGTAGGCAAGCTTCCGGCCCTCTGTAGAGACCGTCTTGCCGTCGGGGTCCACCTCACGCACCCTATCCTTGACAAAGGTAATGTCCTTGCGGCGTGTTGGACGCCCGAGATCTATCTTCAGCCTGTCCGGATCCAATCCGAAGGGGATGTAGATGGTGTTCGGTTTGAACAGGAAGTAATCCCTGTCCGAGACGAGCGTTATGTTAGCCTCGTCTCCGAGCTTCATCCTCAGGTAGAAGGCTGCCTCGAGCCCGCCGAACCCGCCCCCGAGGACCGTCACGTTCGGTCTGGTTGACCCCTGCATGGTCCACGCTCCTCTCCCGTCCGTCCCGGCCCCGGTAAGATCTACGGCATCGTCTCGGACGGCCTGTCTGCTCTCTCTACTGTACTTCCAAGGGTCCTATGAGCCCTGACCCAGGTAGCCCATTCTGCTGGTCAGGATTGACCAGAGCGGCCGCCACAGAGGGCCTTCAGGGGATGAGATGAGGACTTCGGGGGGACGCAGGAGGACGGCCCGCGGCAGCGCCCGTCTTCGAGACACTCGGGGCTACCCTCAGAGGGCCTACCGTCCGGAGCCAGGCGCCCGGACCTCGATCGGCTTCTCGGACGCCGGGGTGTCGCGTTTATCTCGGTCCTTCGCCGTCCTGACGACCAGAACCGGGCAATGGGCGTGGCGGGCGACCGAAGCGGACACGCTTCCCATCAGAGCCCGCTTCACACCCCCGAGTCCCCTGTTGCCCAGTACGATCAGGCCGGCTCCGATCTCCTCGGCAAGCTCTACGATCTCGGCGTCCGGACGGCCCCTGGCGAGGTAAGTCTGGGCCGGGCTACCTCCTCTGGAGCGCACGGCCTCGGCCTGCTTGTCGAGAAAGGCGCGGGAGTCTGCGTCGACCTGTTCGAGTAGCATTTCCTTGATGTCGGTGGAGTAGTAGTGGCGACCGAACATGCTCGCCAGCTCCGGCAGTACGGCTACCAGGTGCACCTCCGAGCCCGTGCCCCGGGAAAACTCGGCCGCCGCTATCGTGGCTAGCTGGGCTTCCTCGGAGCCGTCGACGGCGAGCACTATGGGCCCCACCGCGGTCATTTCCTCTTCATCCTTTCCACGAACCACCATGACGGGGCAGTGGGCGTGCCGGAGAACGCTACCCGAGACGCTCCCCATTACGGCGCGTCTTACGGGCCCGATACCCCGGCTACCTATGACGATCAAACCCGAGCCGAGCTCTTCTGCCAGTCGGACTATCTCCGCATCCGGGCGGCCCACCAGCAGATGCGGGACCGCGGTCTCGGCCCCCATCGCCTCCAGATAATGCCTCTGCCTGTCGAGTACCGGTCGGCCCTCGATCTCGGCCTGCTCTCGTGTCTGCATGAGCAGGTCTCGATCATAGATGGTTGCCTCGGGCCAGGCCGTCGGGTCTGGCGTCGGCGCCACGTGGACGACGTGCAGCTCGGCGCCGAGGTTCTCGGATACCATCTTCGCCATCCGGGCTGCCCGCTCGGCCTCCGCGGACCCGTCAGTTGCCAGCAAAACCTTCGTAGAAAACATCGCTCCTCCTTCTGCGCTCGTCGCCCGGTGCCGCACCCGATGCCTCCGTGGTTCAGCCGCCCTCAGCCCCCGAGAGCACCTCAAGCGTCCAGGTCCTGATCACCTGCTCGAAGGTGCGGCTCTCCTCCCGGGCCACTCGGCACTCGTCCCTGAGGGCGGCGAGCCTTGGAAGACCCTCAGGGTCAGAGGCGAGGATCCTGGCACACTCCCCAATATCCAGGGCTGCCACGTACTCTGCGATCTGGTGCTCTCCCCTGAGAGCCGCGTGCGCCTCCTGCACGTCGCGCCAGAGCTCGCGCCTGTCAGTTGCCGCTTGTGTGACTCGTCTCGTGTCTGCTCCCCTGCGCTCGGCCACGGCTCACCCCCGTCGTGCTTTGTCGTGTGTCCCAAGAGAAATGTATTGCAGGCACCCACCGGTGCCCTGACCAGTATGGTTTATGCGACTGGCAAGGAAGTGCCAACGCTTCTTCATCTCCGCCTCCGTGCAAGTTCGGTATCCCAGAGGCGCACCACCTGCCCCGCGTGCGAGCGTGGAACTAATACCGTGTTTGCTCGCCGGGTCACCAGAGCCTTCACGCGGCTCCCTTTCCCCCCGCCAGCTGTCGCTTCTCGCCAGGGTCGGGTCAAGGCCGCACGCCCGGGGGCCGTCGCCGCGCGTGGCCCATGAGGTAGCCACCGAACATGGTGAGCCACAGCACGACCGGGTAGGCTATCCACCTCTCGATCCCTCCCTCGCCCAGGGACGCAACGAAATCCAACGTCTCGAGAAAAAAGAACCCGAGAACTATACTCACCAGCGTGATCACGCCCAGGGTCGCCGAAACGTATCTGAAAGGCGGTGTCGCGACCTCGTAGGCCATCACGGCCGCCACACCGCCAGCCACGAACGCGAGGAGCGCGAAGATCGGATGCCACACAGGGACGTGACCGGGAAAGATACCGACGCCAAGGACGCCGGTGCCCAGGAGGGCTAGAGGTATCGTAGCCCCCCACCTTTCGGTCGCCCGATAGACGAAAAGCGAACCGACGATGATCATCGCACCGGCCAGGATCATGGTGGCGTCGAAGATGGTCGCCGATGGCTGCAAGACGATGCCGCCCTCGGACGGCATGGTGCCTCCCAGATCGCTTATCGTGTTCGCCGCGGTATCGTACGGGGCGGGATACAGGGCTTCGGCGGTGATGATGCCCATCAGGATGATCGCCCCCGCAACAGACAGCAGCAAGCCCGCCGTCGTGAAGTAGGGCGTATGGTACGGTGCAGCTTCTGCTATCCCCTCGTCGTGCTTCTCCGTAGCCCTTTCGACTCGCTCGACCATGGTTCGCCTCCTGGCGGGCCCGCGTCTCGTAGCCGAGAATAGCAGCGGCAGACCGTGCTTTCTTGAGCAAAAGTGCCCAACTATGCAAGCCATATTGGCCAGCTACGATCCCAAGATCGGCCGTCGTTCATCTCCCCGGCCCTATGGCTAGCGTCCCGTAGTCTTTGCGACCGGCAACGTCTACCCTGGCGTTTCGCTTCTCTGTTCGATGGTGCTCGGCGAGGCCGCACAGTCTTGTTCGTGTTATCCCTTCGACTTCAGCGGGGCTCAATACCGCGGGCGCACCACGAGGACGGGACACGGGGCGTGCCTGACAACGGAATCCGAGACGCTTCCCATCAGCGCCCGCCTCAGCGGCCCGCGTCCTCGGCTTCCCATGACTACCAGCCCGGCACCCAGGCTACCAGCGAGACCCACGATCTCCGTGTCGGCGATCCCGACCCGCGCGTGGGCTTCGGTGACCTCGCCGCCGGCCTCGCCCAGCTCGTTCACCAGCTCCTCTAGCCTGGTTCTGGTCGCCTGCTCGGCGTCCTTCACCGTCCTGTCTTGAAGTTCGGGCTCCTGCATGGTCACCCCGGGGGACTCGTAGAAGACCATAGGCATGCGTCCCACACAGACGACGTGCAATTCCGAGGCCGTGCTATTCGCCAGATCCGCTGCAGTGGAGGCGGCGATATTTGCCTCCGCGGATCCGTCGGTCGCAAGGAGGATCCTGGTCGGGAAGGCGAGTGCCGCTCCGCGTACCACCATCACCGGGCAGTGCGCGTGCCTCACGACGGAGTCCGAGATGCTGCCCAGGAGGCTTCTTCTCGCGGGCCCAAGGCCCCTGCTCCCCATCACGATCAGGCCGGCACTGATCTCTTCGGCCAGGTCCACGATCTCCGCGTCCGGGCGGCCCGTTCTGAGGTGAGACTCTGCCACCTTTCCCCCGGACTCGTGGATCACGCCGACCGTCTCATCCAACCTCGCGCGCGTTCGCTCCTCGAACCGGCGCCGGACCTCGGGCTCGAAACTCGAAGGGTCCTGGGTGTCTATTGGCAGGGGAAGAACGTGAACCACGTGCAACTCCGAGCCCGTCTCGTTGGCCAGTTCGCGGGCCGCCCTGACCGCGAATTCCGCCTCCCTGGAGGCATCGGTTGCCAGCAGTATCCTGGCTGGAAAGATGCTCATCTCTTATCGTACCTCCTTAAGCACGGGTCTGAAGGATCGAGCCGTTCTGGAGGCCCCGGGCGAACGAGGCAGGCCGAACGCTCGTCCCGGGGGGCGCGATCCCCTCCTCAGCCGATCAACCATCCAGTACCTCCTCGCACGACCTCTGGTTCCGGGTGCTTTTGTCTTGCACATCGATGCTAGCGCCCCATGCGCCTGGTGCCTTGAACACGACTGCCCAATCGGCTGGGTTATCTTGATCATCTTCCGGCAATGCCGTTCTTATGATACTATGATTACAATAAGGAGGAGGTCCCCGTGGAATGCGAGCGGGTCAGGCACATCCGGGCATACCTTCGAGTGAACGCGTCCTCCGCAGCGTTTCGGAGAAAACGCCACTGGCGGGCTCGTCCGGACGCTGTGGGGCAGGTCAAAATGGGCAATCTTGTCCTGCCATGACGTCAAAATGGATCATGGCAAACCATCTCACTGGTCCTATCTTGTTGCTGAATGCAGCCAAGGAGGAAGGTACATGATGAGTGTTGGGCAGCAAGAAGAAGTGCTTAGGACCCTGAGCGAGGTCTTCGCGGACCGCGTGAAGCCGGTGCCGCCCGGGGATGGACCGGGCGATGCCCTGGCCTCCGTGCGGCCTTCGAGCGTGGAGGAGGTTAGCTACCTCGCGCAGGTAGCCGCGCGCCAATCCCTACCCCTGGTCCCACTCGGGGCCGAAACGGGCTTCGGGCCCAGTCCGCCACAGGGAAGCATCCTTGTTCGGTTTGACCTGATGCGCTCCCTTCGCCTGCCGGAGAACGACGAGCCCTGGGTCGAGGCCGGGCCTGGAACGTCCTGGCTCAACCTCGAGAACGAGCTGCGCGTCCGCGGTCGTGGACTGACCGTTTACCCTACGAGCGCGCCGAGGGCCACCGTGGGAGGCTGGCTCGCCATCGACGGGCTCGGCGTGGGCTCCTTCGAGTTTGGCCGGCTCTGGAAGAACGTCCTGCGTGCCGATGTGGTGATGCACGGTGGCGGGCTGCACGAGGTCGAGGGCGAGGAGCTTGGCCACCTGTTCGGCCCGGGTAAAGCCCACCGCATCGTCGTTAACGCCAGGTTGAGGACCCGGCGCGCAAAAGGGGATAGGCCCTTCGCGGTAGCCTTCTCGGAGCCCGCCAGCGTGGCCGGGGCGGTTACGGCGCTACTCGCCTCCGAGGCGCCGCTATGGCATCTTGCCTTCGTAAGCCCCACGATGGCCGCCGCCCGGGGACTCAGGGAGCAGTACCTTCTCTTCGGGGCGTACCCGGGGGCCAGGGACGGAGAGGAGTGGTGGGACCTGCGTGGGCGTGTGATCGACGACCACGGTGGCGTCGAGCTCGATGGCCACGAGGCCTGGCGCATCTGGGGAGAGAGGTTCTTCCCCGTGGCGCCAGCACACCCGACCCCCCACGCCACGAGACGGTTCATCTCCGCCGGGAGGCTCACGCAAGAGCTCGAGGATTCGGGGCCAGGGGACGCCTTCCAGGGCACAGTGGGCAGTTCGGGAGAGGTGTTGCTGCTGAAATTGGGGGTCGGCGAGTAAGACTCGGCCCAGGGAGCGCACGGGCGTCGTGCCGCAAGTGGGCCGCAGGCGGAGATATCGGGCCGCGTGCGCGGACCGTGCAACACGCGCGAGAACCGCAACGGATATGTAGGCAATGATGCCCACGGCGTTGGCCAAAATGGGTCATGGCGTCGGCATGGACCCCTCCTAGTATTGGTCCATGCCGGACGCGCGTACGCCCGGGCCCACTCCAACCATGCGACCATGCGGGGGAGCGAATGACGATTGCAAACGATGCCGGCAGCGTCCGGAAGCGCGGGATCGCTAGCGGACCGGTCTGGAGACGACGCCCGTTCTTTCCGACAGGGAGATTCGACCCGTCGGGTGTCAGGACTCCGGGACTTTGAAAAGCCCCCTGTCAGGGTACGCGCCCTCCTCAAGGAGGTATCTGGGCGCCGCGGTCGCCCTGGGTTCGATGTCAGCCGCCGTCACCATCTTCCAGATGGCCTTACTGGCAGGGATCGTGTCCCGCGTCTTCCTCGAAGGAGCTGGCATTGGCGGTCTGACGACGTGGCTGGTGCTTCTCGTGTGCGCTGTATTCTTGCGTGCCGGGCTCGTGTGGGCCCGTGAAGTGGTGGCCGAACGCGGCGCGGTGCGCGTTAAGGCCGAGATCCGTGAGAGGCTCTTCTCCCATATCTTGCGGCTGGGACCGGCCTACGCCGCGGGAGAGCGCGCTGGCGAGTTGACCACGACGGCCACGGAGGGCGTGGAGAGGCTGGAGCCCTACTTCGCCCACTATCTGCCGCAGGCGTTGCTCAGCGTGCTCGTTCCGGTCATGGTGGCGGCGTACGTCGCCACGCAAGACCTTACGAGCGCCGTGTTGCTTCTGGCGACGGCCCCCGTGATTCCCGTAATGATGGTCCTGGTCGGAAGTTACGCCGAGGAACATACCAGGCGACAGTGGACCGCGCTCTCCCGGCTCGGGGCCCACTTCCTGGATGCCTTGCAGGGGCTTCCCACGCTGAAAGCTTTCGGACGGGCCAGGAACGAGGCGCGGCGGCTCGCCGAAACCGGCGAGGAGTTCCGCGGGCGGACGATGAAGGTGCTCGGGTTCGCGTTTCTGTCCGGGCTGGTGCTCGAGTTCATGACCTCCGCCGCCATCGCGCTCCTCGCCGTAATGCTGGGGGTGCGCCTGATCGGGGGCGCCGTCGCCTTCGAGCAGGCGTTTCTCGTGCTGTTGCTTGCCCCCGAGTTCTACCGCCCGCTGCGCGAGCTCGGCGTCCACCGCCACGCTGGCATGGAGGGCAAAGCGGCGGCCGAGCGCATCCGCAGGATACTCCAAACCCCCGCGGGAGCTGACATCGTACCCGGCGATATTCGTCCCTTTCGCGCGGTCGAGGTAGAGATCTCGGAGGTCGGTTTCTCCCACCCCGAGGGCTCGCGTCACGTACTCGACGGCGTGAGCATGACGCTTCCGGTGGGGAGCATCACCGCGCTCGTGGGGCGCAGCGGTGCCGGGAAGAGCACGCTGGTCAACTTGCTGCTCCGCTTTCTGGAACCGGGCTCCGGGACCA
>DASUPX010000085.1:0-5702 GCA_036280905.1 Rubrobacter sp.
TCTCTGTCATGCCACCATTATATCTCACTGAAGCTAGTGAAACAATACGGAAATGCCTGCAAAGCAGGCATTTCCGCACGCTCCGGCTAACGCCTCCGCTTGTCAGCACGCTCCAGCCTTCGGCTGTCGCTTGTCGGCAACGCATCGGCTTCGCCTCGCTTTCGGCCAGTCGTCTGTATTTGTAACGGTGGCCGGGTATCTACCTTCCCCCCGTAGCGGTACACTATATGCAGAAGGGTATGCTGCGGCACTATTAGCTGAAAGCGAGCCTGGCGGAGCCGGGCGAAGCGTGCGGACAAGTGACAGCCGAAGGCTGGAGCGTGCTGAGGAGGCGCGAAGCGCCGTGCTGACAAGCCGCCCGCAGGGCGGCGTGCGCACGCGGAGGCGCAGCCGGAGCGTGCTGGAAGGAGAGCCGGGTGAATGCTGAGGAGTTTCTGGGACGCTTGAAGCGGGACGTGATCGGGCATCCCGCGCTCTCGCATCCTTTCCTGGAGCGGTTTGCGGAGGGGGAGGCGGACGCGGTGGGCATCAGGACGTTCGCGCTCCAGTACTACAGGCATGTCAGGGTGAGCCGGTTGTACCTTGCGGCGCTCATCTCGCAGTGCCGCGAAGACGAGGGGCTGCAGCTAGCCCTCGCCGAGGTACTCTTCGACGAGTACGGCCACCTGGACCCGAATGAGACGCACCCTGCCCTCTACCGGAGATTCCTTACGGCACTTGGTATCGGCGAGGAGGAGTGGGAAGAGCCGCCTACGATGCCCGAGATCGAGATGTACATCGCCACGCACTTTGCTCTGTCAGGGCACCCGGATTTCAGGATCGGGCTCGGCGCCCTTGGGCCGGCCAGCGAGTGGCCCGTGCCCCCGATCTACGCCAGGCTCTCCGACGGGCTCAGGAGGGCCGCCGGGCTCCCCGAGGCGGCTCTGGAAATCTTCACCAGCCACGTCACCATGGACGTGACCCACGCCCGGATAATGATGGAGGCCATAGCCCCGTACGTGGAGGACGAGGGTGGACAGCAGAAGGTCCGCGAGGGGGCCATACGCTCCCTCGATGCCCGCTCCGTGATGCTCGACGGCCTCTACAGGGCCGTCTACAGGGAGCCCGTCCCGGTCTTCGACGCCCCTCAGGTCCGGCTCACCGGCGGTTGAGGCCCGGACGGGTAGTACGGGGAAGACCTGGGCTTCAGGGGGCGCAGCTCTGCGACCGCCCCGGTGGCGAGGTAGACGGCGTTACAGAGGCTGGCGGCCCTAAGGCCGCGTGGGCCCGCGGACCCTACGCCTCGAGGGTGTAGCCGGCCTCCTCGACGGCGGACCCGAACTGCACGCGGTCCGTCTTTGCTCCCTCATAGGACACCTCGACCCTACCTGTGACGGAATCCGCCTTTACCCCCTCGACGCCGGGAAGCGCCGCCAGGGCCCCCTGCACGCTCGCCTCGCAGTGGCCGCACGTCATGTCCGGTACCATCAGCACCTCTGTCTTTATCATCACTTTCTCCTCTCCTGGGGTTCGGGTTTTCTGCGCGTTTTCATCTTGTCAGCGGGAGTGGACGGCTGGAAACCCCGAGGCAGACCCGGCTCAGTCTAGCTTTACGAACCTCTCGACGGCCTCGGCCAACTCCTCTATCTTCTCGTCCGCTTTGGAGCCGTCCTCGACAGCCTCCCTGACGCAGTGATCCATGTGGTCGCGCAGGACCAGCGATGCGACCTTCTCGGAGGCGGCGATGTAGGAGCTGATCTGCGTGAGTATGTCCACGCAGTAAGCTTCCTTCTCGATCATGCGCTGCACGCCCCGCACCTGCCCCTCGATCCGCCTGAGGCGGTTCCTGAGTTTCTCCTTGTCCCCTTCCTTGATGTAGCCGTGCGCCTGCCGCGTCTGCTCCGTCATCGTCTCCTCGCCTCCTGGGTCGGGGGAGACATCGGCCTGCTCCCCGTTTGCCGGGATTGTACTCATACCCGGCGGGGGTATCAATCGAAGACCGTCGGCACGAACGTCCCCGGTTCGCGGTCTCCGGCGGGCCTCGGGACTGCCGTCGCGGCGGCTCATCGTCCGACCTCGACGAGGAAGGGGACGGTCAGGACGCGGCCGTCACGTTCGAACTGGGCCCAGATCTTGTACAGGCCGGGATCTTCGAAAGTGTGGTCGGCGCGGACGCTTGGCCCGAACGATGAAGGGACATCGTGGCCCCCCTCCTGGTGTTCCTCGCCGGTGTGGTCGTCGGCCCTGGCGGCCTCCTCTGTGTCCTTCACCTCACCGTGGCCGTGGGCGAAGTCCTCGCCGTCCTCCGAGACGATGGCGACGTGGGCCGCCGCCCCGAGGTAGGGTGAGAGGTCGCTTACGGGCTTCCCACCGTCCTGCGAGAGCTCGAAGTCGAGATGGATGGGCTCGCCGGCCTGGATGTTCTCGGGCACGTCGATGGCGACGGTGGTTCCGTTTACCGTCTTGGGAGACAGGTCGGGGGAGAGGTTGGCAACGCCGCCACCTCCGTTTCCTACGGCGAGCACGCGCCTGTCGAGGACCTTATCGCCGCCACGGACGAACTCGGTGTAGAGATTGTAGGTCCCGGCATCGGGCAGCGCCGTCTCGACGCGGTAGGAGCCTTCACCCTGGGCTCTCGGGTGGATGTGGGCGAAGTGCTCTAGATCGGAGCCAACGACGATCGTGTGCATTGGGCGTTCGTGGTCGAGGGGGAGGTCCGTTATCGCCTCGCCGCTCCCGGCGTCGCGGACGGTGTAGGAGAGCTCGACGGGACCCCCTGGCCTGGGGATGGCGGGGTTCGCAGCGAATTCGACGCGCGCGCCGGCCCTTTCGGGCGATACCACGTCTGAAGCGCCGGAACCGTGCTCCGCGCGGGCGCCACCGTGTCCGGCGGCGTCATTCGTACCCGCGTGCGCCCCGTTGTTCGCGTCTGCGGCGTTCGGTGCGCCGGACCCCTGGCCCGCGGCTGGCATATCCCCGTGGCCCGCGGGGGCGAGGTAGACGGCGGCGGCCCCGACGCCGAGGGCGACCACGGCGATGGTGCCGAGGTAGGCGACCTCGCCTATGCGGGCGCGCAGGGGCGGGTGCAGTATCTCCTCCGCGCTCCCCGGCCGTTCGAAGGAGCGGAGCCTGAGGGCGTTCGTCACCACGCTCACGCTGCTCATCGCCATAGCCGCCGCCGCCAGGACCGGGCTCAGGAGGATGCCGAAGGACGGGTAGAGCGCACCCGCGGCGACCGGGATCAGGGCGACGTTGTAGGCGAAGGCCCAGAACAGGCCCTCCTTTATCTTGCTGGTGGTTTTGCGCGACAGGGCTATGCCGGCGACGATGTTCCTGAGGTCCCCGCCGATCAGGGTGATGTCCGAGGCGGCCATGGCCACGTCGGTGCCCGTGCCTATGGCTATTCCGAGATCCGACCCGGCGAGCGCGGGGGCGTCGTTTATGCCGTCCCCGACCATCGCCACGGTCTTGCCCGACGCCCGCAGCTCGGCGACCCTGGCCGCCTTCTCCTCGGGCAGCACCTCGGCCAGCACGTGCTCGGGGTCTATGCCGACCTGGTCCGCTATGGCTTCGGCGGTGGCGCGGTTGTCGCCGGTGAGCATCCAGACCCCGAGGCCCAGAGCCCTGAGCTCTTCGACCGCCTCCCGCGATTCCGGCTTCAAGGTGTCGGCGACGGTTACGATGCCGGCGCTTCGCCCGTCAACGGAGACGTACATCGGCGTGGTGCCCCCGCGTGCCAGCACCGCGGCCCTTTCCGAAAGCCCGTTCGGGTGCGCGCCGATCTCGTCCATAAAGGTCCGGTTGCCGATGGCGACCTCCCGCCCGTCAACCGTGGCCCTGACGCCCTTGCCGGTGACGGACTCGAACCTTTCGGCCGTCGGAAGTTCCAGGCCCCGTTCCTCGGCCCGCACGACGATGGCCTCGGCGAGCGGGTGCTCGGAGCCAACCTCGGCGGCGGCGACCAGGCGCAACAGCTCCTCTTCGGTAATACCGTCGGCAGGGATCACGCCCGTGACCGTGGGCTTCCCCTTCGTGAGCGTGCCTGTCTTGTCCAGGACGATGGCGTCCACCTTGCGCGTCATCTCGAGCGCCTCGCCGCCCTTGACGAGGATCCCGTTCTCGGCGGCCTTGCCGGTCCCGACCATGATCGCCGTCGGCGTCGCGAGGCCCAGGGCGCATGGGCAGGCGATGATCAGGACCGAGATCAGGGCGGTCAGCGCGAAGATCAGGGACGGGCCGAAGACGAGCCAGATGAGGAAGGTGATGGCGGCCAGCACTAGCACCGCCGGGACGAAATAAGATGAGATGGTGTCGACCGTTCGCTGCATCGGGGCCTTCGATCCCTGGGCCTCCTCGACCATGCGCACGATCTGGGCGAGCGCCGTATCGGAGCCGACCTTCTCTGCACGCATGACGAACCCACCGGTCTTGTTGAGGGTGGCGCCAATGACCGCATCCCCGACCGACTTCTCCGCCGGCAACGACTCGCCCGTGAGCATGCTCTCGTCGAGCGCCGAGCGCCCCTCGACCACGACGCCGTCAACCGGGACCTTCTCGCCAGGACGGACCCTGACGAGGTCTCCGACCTCGACGCTCTCGACCGGAATGTCGGCCTCAGTCCCGTCCCGGATCACGCGCGCCGTCTTCGCTTGCAGCCCCATCAAGGCCTTTATCGCGGCGCCGGTCCGCTTCTTGGCCCGCGCCTCCATCCAGCGGCCAAGCAGGACGAGCGCGATGACGATGGCCGCCACCTCGAAGTACAGGTAGAACGGGAAGCCCCACGCCGCGCTGAGGTCCGGCCACAGCGTCACGAACGCGCTGTAGCCGTAGGCGACGCTGGTGCCTACGGCTACCAGGGTGCTCATGTTCGTGGAGCCGTGCCTGGCGGAGGCCCACGCCGTCCTGTAGAAGGTGCTACCCGCCCAGAACTGGACTATCGTGGCCTGGATCAGCAAGAGCGGCGCGAGCAGCGCCTCTTCCGGCCCGAAGGGCAGGTACATCTCGAGCATGATCAGGAGGCCGATTGCCAGGCTGACCACCCACTTGTTCCTGAGGTCCTCGAGCTCCGCCTCACGCTCGCGCTCCCTCGGGTCGGCCTCCGCGCCAAACCCGGGCATCACCCGCCCGGGTGAAGGCGCCCCAACCGGCCCCTCTACCTCGCCGACCCCGTATCCGGCCTTCTCGACCGCGGCGCGCAGGTCGACGATATCCGCCCCGCCCGACGGGGCCAGCGACACCATCGCCTTCTCCGTCGCCAGATTAACGGTCGCGGACTCTACACCAGGCACCTTCTGGAGCGCCTTCTCAACGCTGCTCACGCAGGAGGCGCACGTCATCCCCGCAACCGGCAGAAGCACCTCGTTGCCCCCACCGGATGCGGTCGAAGGCTTTGACGCCGGAGTAGGAGCGGGCATCTCCCGCACCCCGTAACCGGCCTTCTCCACAGCCGACCTCATCGACCGCCCGTCGGCGACCCCCGGATCATACGAAACCCTGGCCTTCTCCGTCGCCAGGTTGACGGTCGCCTCCTCGATGCCCTCGACACTGCCAAGAGCCTTCTCGACGCGCCGCACACAAGAAGCGCAGGTCATGCCCGTAACCGGTATCTCGACTACCGCCCGCTCCCGTCCTTCGAGCACCGCACCTCTCTTTCCTGTGGTGTACTATACCCCCCTACCCTATATCACGTATTCTGAAGTGTCAAGGTCCTGTTCGCCTGCGGG
>DASUPX010000086.1:0-6570 GCA_036280905.1 Rubrobacter sp.
GCGCATCCCGCCTGGGTCCACGGCGTTCACCCGAACGCCGCGCTCGGCGAGCTCGGCGGCCAGGATCTGGTTGAGGCCCTCCAGCCCGAACTTGCTGACCGAATAGGCCCCCCACTCGGCCCTGCCCTCCACGCTGACCCCACTGACCAGGTTGATGATGGAGGCACCTTCTGACAGGTGCGGTATAGCCGCCTTGGAGACGAGAAAAGGTCCTGTCAGGTTGGCGTCTATGACCCTCCGCCACTCGTCTTCCGGATAATCCGCGATGGCAACCCTGGGCCCGAGCAGACCGGCGTTGTTGACGAGCACGTCTATCCTGCCGAAACGCTCCACCGTCTCGTCGACCAGCCTCTTTACATCCGAATCCTTCGACACGTCAGCCGCAACGGCCAGGACCTCGCCCCCTGCCTCCTCCACCTCTCCTGCGATCGGGCGCACGGATTCCTCGCTACGCGCGTTGACTACGACCCGCGCGCCCTCCCTCGCGAACGCGAGCGCGAGAGCCCTGCCGAGGCCCTGGCTGGCGCCGGTGATTAGAGCAACTTTGCCTTCTAGCACGTTTCCTCCGTTCGGTAGACTCGAGGCTTCAGGTTACAGGCTTCAGGTTGTACTTTCCTATCCGGCGCAGTCCGGCCGCACGCCTGGTCTGGCGCCGGATCCCGATACCAGAAGTCGGTTCGGGACAGGCCATGAACCCCTGAAGACTGATGCCTGTAACCTGTAACCTCCCCCAGTGCAAACTCTCCCCACTTGGCGTATAAAGGGTACGTGAGAACGTATAGGCCACGAGAGACGCAAGACGATGTACGGTGAGAACGCGCCGCCTTCCTGGGCGCGGTTGCCCGGCGCGCGGTGCCGGGCGGTCGAGCACCTGACCAAGCTGGACGGGCTCAAGGAGTTCGAGCTCTTCGAGGGGCTCGAGGACGGGTTCTTCCAGGACCTGGCCATCTCGGCCGAGGTGTTAGAGCTCGGGGCCGGAACCGCCCTCTACAGGGAGGGCGAACCGTCGGGGGCCGTGTACTTCGTGGGCGAGGGGCGGATCAAGCTCTACCGTTCCTCGGGCGGCCCGAAGGCGCGGGACCAGATCCTGGGCGTCGTGGGCGACGGCTCGGTGCTTGGTCTCGGGGCCGCCCTGGAGGGCAAGACCCAGAGCCAGGGCGCCACGGCCCTGACCGACTGCGTGCTCTACGCTGTCTTCCGCGACGACCTGTTCGAGATCATGGGCCGCTTCCCAGAAGGCGCCGTCCGCATCTCGCGCGCCCTTGCCACGCGTACCCGCGAGCTGGAGGACCTTGTAGGCGACCTGGTCTTCCGCAGCGCCCCGCAAAGAGTGGCCCGTATGCTCCTCAACCTTGCCACGGAAGAGGGCCGGGTCACCAAACGCGGCGTGGTCTTCGAACCCTCCCTGAGCCGGCAGGAGATGGCAGAGGCAACCGGCATCTCTCGTGAAGCCCTCTCCCGCGCTCTCTCCAGGCTCGCCAAAGAGGGCATACTCGACCTCGGCAGCAAGGCCATAACCATCCTCAGGCCCGCCGAACTCCGCGCCCGCAGCTGAGAATCGTTCGCAGCAAAGCCCCTTTTTCGGGGGTGTGTGATCTCGATCAAATGCACGCATGATCCCGATCATGGGCGGCGATGATGCTCGTCAATGGAGGGTTTTGGGACCGGAAGGTCGCTGGTATAAAGCCGCTACCAGAGAGTTTCGAGAGGAGGAACCTGTGACCTACGTGATCACGGAGCCGTGTATCGGCACGAAGGACCAGAGCTGCGTCGAGGTCTGCCCGGTGGACTGCATCTACGACGCCGGCGACCACTTCATGATCAACCCCGAGGAGTGCATCGACTGCGGCGCCTGCGAGCCAGAGTGCCCCGTCGAGGCCATCTTCCCCGAGGACGAAGTCCCCGACGAGATGGAGAGCTACACCACCAAGGCCGCCAACTACTTCGAATGACAAACCCCCGATACACAAGGTAGGGGCGGTTCGCAAACCGCGCCCGCCCAGAGGAGGGACCTACGGGTCCCTCTTCTTGTTGTGCGACCCCATCACACCCACCCCGAGCAACACAAGAACCCATAACATGCAGGGGCGGTTCGAACCGCCCAACGCCGAACCCCTATACTCCCACCCATGGATGACGGCAGCTGGCGAACTATCGGGCTGGACTACCTCTACCAGAGTCCCTGGTGCGCCTTCCGCCTCGACGACGTGGAGTTGCCTGGCGGGGAGAGGATTGAGTATGGCGTCGTGGAGGGCGGCGAGTTCGCCGCCGTCGTCCCTGTCACGTGTGGGGGAGACGTGGTTCTCGTGCGGCAGTGGCGCCAGCCCCTGGGCGCCTTCACGCTGGAGTTGCCGAGCGGCGGGGTGGACGCCGGCGAGGAGCCGGATCTTGCAGCCAGCAGGGAGCTTTTCGAGGAGACCGGCTTCAGGGCAGAGAACCTGCAGCACCTGGTCTCCATGCATACCAGCCCGGGCCGGAGCACGGAGGTCTGCCACCTGTATCGGTGTGATGCCGTACCGGACGAGCAAGGTCCGCGGCCCGAGCCCACGGAGTTCATACAGGTCGTGCAGATGCCCCTGCAAGAAGCCAGGGACATGGTCTCCGGGGCAGAGATAACCGCCGCCTCCACCGTGCTCGGGTTGCTACTCGTTGGCGGTGGGTTAAACTGGGGGCGTAAACAAACCGGGGAGCCGCAAGGCTGAGAGGGCACGTGGTGCCGACCCGCTGAACCTGATCCGGGTAATGCCGGCGCAGGGAGATTCTAGAGTCTTGTCGGCGTATCCCCGCACACACCGAGGAGGATACGCCCGTGAACGCTTTCAGGGACACCAGGGTGCTTACCGAGGCGGCCATCGCCGTCGCGCTGTCCTTTGTGCTTGGACTTTTCGTGCTCTTCAAGATGCCCTTCGGCGGCTCCATCTCGCTTGAGATGATCCCCCTGATACTCCTCTCCCTCAGGCAGGGCTGGAGGGTCGGGGTCGTCGCCGGCGTGACCTACGGCCTCCTCGACCTCGCCATCGACCCCTTCGTGGTTCACCCGCTGCAACTCCTGCTCGACTACCCGCTCGCCTTCGGTGTCCTCGGGCTCGCCGGGCTCTTCAAGCCAACCGTTCGGGGCGCGGTCCTAGGCGCCACGGTCGCCGTGCTGGCGCGCTTTGTCTGCCACTTCCTCTCCGGGGTGGTCTTCTTCGCCTCCTACGCGCCGGAAGGTTGGAACCCTTACATCTACTCGGCCGCCTACAACGCGGCGTATCTGGTCCCGAGCCTCCTCATCGCCATAGCGGTCGTGGTCGTTCTTATGAAGGCGCTCGATGCGGCCCAGCCCTCGCCGAGGCAGGTACGCTACCGTAGCTCGACGACCTAGGGAGGCAGGCATGCGGGCCGCGATCTTCCTGAACGGAGCCCCCGACCCGGAGCCCCTGATCCGGGCCCTGGCCGGCAGGGCCGACCTCGTGGTGGCCGCAGACGGCGGGGCCCGCTACGCCCTCGCCGCCGGCATCGTGCCTGACCTGATCGTGGGCGACATGGATTCTCTAGGAGAGGACCTGGCGCGCGAGATGGAGGCCCGCGGCGCCGAACTCGAACGCCACCCCGCGAGAAAGGACAAGATGGACGGACACCTGGCCGTGCTGGCCGCGAAGTCGCGCGGGGCGACCGCCGCCGACTTCGTGTGCGCGACGGGGGGGAAGTTCGGGGCCGTCTTCGCGGTCCCGCACATCCTGCTCGCCGCCGAGCGGCTTGGCTTGCGCTCGAGCGCCGCCGCCGGCTGGGGAACGATGTTCGTGGTGGAAGCCGGCTCCCGAACCGTGGAAGGGGCACCCGGAGACAGCGTCTCCGTCTTCCCCCTCGCCGGCCCGGCCACGGGCGTCACCCTGGAAGGGATGAGCTATCCGCTGACGAACGCGGTGCTCGAGCCGGGAGATACCCTGGGGTTCCACAACGAGCTGGTCGGCGGGGAAGCCCGGGTGAGCGTCGAAAGCGGCGTTCTCCTCGTGGTACAGGAGCACGCCCAGGACCCGTAACAGGGTACACGGACCCAGGCGCGGCCACGCCCTACAATGGTCTCGCCATGTCAAAGACCTTCAAGCCGGAGTCGGTTCTCGGCGAGGTGGGACACCGTCCCTACCCCGTTTCGGTCGGTACGTGGGCGATGGGCATGACATGGATGGACCTGCTTTTCATGCACTGGCCCGTCGACGCGGAGGCGCTCAGGCCGCTCGTGCCGCCCTCGCTGGACATCGATACGTTCGATGGTAGCGCGTGGCTTGGTGTCGTTCCGTTCCGCATGACCGGCGTGAGACCACATTTCCTGCCCGCCGTCTCCGGGGTCTCGAACTTCCCCGAGATCAACCTCCGCACCTACGTCAAGGCCGGGGACAGGCCCGGCGTGTGGTTCTTCTCCCTGGACGCCCACAACCGGCTGGCCGTCCGGCTCGCCCGCGCCACGTTCCACCTGCCGTACTTCGACGCCGAGATGTCCTGCGACGTCTCGGGCGGCGAGATCTCCTACCGGAGCGTCCGCACGCACAGGGACGCCCCGCCGGCAGAGTTTGACGCCCGTTACCGGCCCGCGGGAGAAACGTTCGAGAGCGGACGTGGCACCATCGAGAACTTCCTCACCGAGCGCTACTGTCTGTACAGCGCCGACAAGAAGGGCGTCGTCCGTCGCGGTGAGGTCCACCATCAGATGTGGCCGCTCCAGCCCGCGGAGGTCGAGGTCAGGAAGCTCTCGATGACCCGGCAGATAGGGCTGGAGTTACCAGAAACGGACCCCATACTCCACTTCTCCAGGCGCCTGGACGTGCTCGCCTGGTTGCCCCGGCGTATCGCCTCGTAGGACGATTGTCCGTTGGGCGGGTTTCGAACCGCTCCTACACACGCGAAGTGTTGGCGTGGCCCTTATACTAGCCGGATGACGGGTAGCATGGACATTCCTATGGCGAGCCTTGCTTGAAGGCGGATCTGGTCTCCGGCATCCTCCCGGTCCGTGACGACGGGCGCTTGCTATTGCTCCAGCGCCCCACGGGCACCTGGGAGCCTCCGGCCGGACGTCTCCAGCCGGGCGAGAGCCTGGAAGCGGGGGCTGTGCGCGAGCTTTACGAGGAGACCGGCATGCTCGTCTCCCCGGGGCGCATCATCGCCACCTGGGTCGGAGACGCCCCGAGCGGCAGACGCCTGGCCTCGCTGACCTACGCTGGAAGGACGAGAGACGACGAGGTCAACCTCTCCGACGAGCATCTCGACCACAGGTGGGTGACGCTCGAAGAGTGGATGGCTCTACCGAGCTGGTGGGACCACCAGGACATCAGGGCTGTGGCTGATGCGGTACGGTCCGTGGCTGTCCACGAGTCCCCGCGCGAACCTCCCGCGCCACCCCCGCAGCGCGAGGATGCCGGGGTGGTTCCAGCCAACCTGGGGGCCGGGGCCGTGCTCGTCGACCTGGATGGAGCCGAGCCGCGGGCCCTGCTGCTCAGGCGCCGCAAGCCGCCCGCCGGGCTCTGGGAGAACCCGGGCGGTATGCTGGAGGAGGGCGAGGACTTCGTGGCCTGCGCGGCGCGCGAGCTGTACGAGGAGACCGGGGTGCGGGCTGCTATAGAAGACGCCTGGTGGGCCAGGGTAGAGCCGTGGCGTGGGCCAGAGGATCCCGACCTGTACGCCGGCGTTGGCTTTCTGGCCCGCCATCCCGGGGGCGGGATAGAACCGGAGGCCACCGCACACGACGCCTCCTTGTGGGCAACGGAGGCCGAGTGGCGCTCGCTGCGTACCTGGTATACGGGGCGGGAGTCTGACGTGCTCTGGAGGGCCATCGGGGAGATGCGGGGCTGAGCGTGCCTGTGCCCACACAGAAGGTGTCGACGGGCCCGGCATCCCTGTCCTTCGCCAGAGGCCGGGGTTGAACGAGAGGGAGGTCATACGCAGGATCTCGGCCCTCCTGCCATCCGCGCCGCCCGAGGTCATCGTACCCGTAGGAGACGACTGCGCCGTGTTGAAGCTCGGCGGCAGCACCTGGGTGGCCGCCTCGGACATGCTCAACCAGGGCCACCACTTCAAGGAGTGGGCAGCGCCCGAGACCGTCGGCTACAAGGCCGTCGCGGTCAACGCCTCGGACGTTGGGGCGATGGGCGGGACGCCACGCTTCGTGCTGACCTCGGGCGGGACGCCCGATCCCGAGACCGCGCTCCGTCTCTTCGAGGGCGTCGCGGAGGCCTGCGGGAGGTTCGGCATCTACCCGCTCGGGGGCGACACCACGAGCGCCGACGTGATCACTATAGACGTAGCCATCCTCGGGGAGCTGCACACGCCGCCCGTCCTGCGCTCCGGGGCGAAGCCGGGCCATCTCCTGGCCGTCACCGGGGAGCTCGGGGCAGGGGCCGCCGGGTTGCTCGCTCTGGAGCACGAGGCACCTGGCTACGATCGTCTCGTACGCCGCTACCTCAGGCCGGAACCTAGGCTGGAGGCGGGGCGCGCAGCCGCCGAACTCGGCGCTGGGGCCATGATGGACCTCTCGGACGGCCTCGCCTCCGACGTGCGCCACGTGTGTGACAGGAGCGGCGTGGGATGCGACGTGGA
>DASUPX010000087.1:0-3246 GCA_036280905.1 Rubrobacter sp.
ACGCCCGATCTTTGCAGTTTCAACCTTTGCAAGTGAAACAATTGTGAGGATGTTCACGCGTCATCGAAGATCGATCATCGGAGACCCTGAGGATCGTTATTGTGGGGCCCGTGAGGGTCTGGTCTAGTCGTGGGTTCCCGCATTCACGGGAGGGACGTTATACATGTAACGCGTATAGGGACACGTCGTATGCCGTGGGGTGGCTCTCTTGCCGCCTAAGCCCTGCTTTCGGTAGGGTAGCCGGCTTCGATCCAGTCCTGTTTGCCGCCCTCGTACTCGTAGGCGTTCTCGTAACCCATGGCCGTCAGCTCACGGACGACCCGCGTCGAGGAGTGTCAGTTGAAGTTCGAGCAGTAGGCGACCACGGTGGTCGCTTTGTCGGGGAGAAGGTTGGGGATCTCGGACCTGCCGGGGAAGCGGACCGCGCCGGGCAGGTGCTCCCGCGCATAGGATTGCTCCGACAGCACCTCCAGCAGGACGAAGTCTTCGCCGTCGTCGATCAAGGTTTTCAGGTCTTCGCGCTCGATGGTCTTCAAAGTGCCCCTCCCGGCTAATCTCTCGGGTGCAATACAAGAAGCGGGATATTACGCTTCGTCTTGTTCTGGTAATCGTCGTAGGTCGGGTACATCTCTGCCATCCTTTTCCAGAGACGTTCCTTCACTACGCCGTCAACTTCCTCTGCCCTTACCCGTACCTCGCGGTCCGCAACCTCGACGCTCACGTCGGGGTTTGCCTTCAGGTTCAGGTACCAGGCGGGATGGGACGGTGTGCCTCCCTTGGAGGCGATGATCACGAAGTCCTCCCCGTCGACGGCGTAGAGAAGCGGGGTGGCACGCTTCTTGCCGGTCTTCCGTCCGACGGTGTTCAGTATAAGGATAGGGCTCTTTCCCATACGCCCGAGCAGCTTACCGCCGGTCGCGCGATAGACCCCCGAGTGAACGAGGGTTCCAAGCTTCAGCGCCAGGTTTGCCGCCCCGGAGAGATCCCTCTCCCCTGATGTTGCCTTCTTCTCTGTGATGACTGGCTCCTTTCTATCCGGCTCGCTCCGCGCGGCGGAGCCCGTAGACGGCCCAGAGGGCCAGCACGATTATGAGGGCGGAGCTTATGACGAACGCGGAGGTTACGCTCACCGGGTCGCCGGCCAGGTAGCCGCGGGCGGCCTCCAGAATATGAGTAAACGGGTTCAGGCGGGCCGCGACCTCGATCCAGCCCGTCAGCAGGCTCAGCGGGACGAAGACCGGTGCCAGGAACAGAACCAGGAAGATCGGAGTCCTTATTATGGGTCCGGCCTGCTGGGTGCGGAGCATCATCGCAACGCCGGCCCCGAAGAGGGTAGCCGCGATGTTCGCCATCACGGCAAGAACTATCAGGCCGAAGACGTCATAGCCGCCCGTAATAGGCATCCCGGTGAGGAGCGCGATCCCGGTTACCAGCGTCCCGGTCATGGTGGCGCGCACCAGCGAGGCCATGGTGTATCCGAGGATGATCCCGTACCGGTTGGAGGCCGCGAGCATGAGCCTGCGGGCGAACCCGTTCTCGAAGTCGCCGGCGATGGAGAACCCGGTGAAGGCACCGCCCATCGAGACGGCCTGCATCAGGGCCCACACGTACTGGAAGGCGATGTAGCCGGCCGCATAATCGAAGCCGGGCACGTCCCCGATCCTGGTCAGGCCACCGGCGAAGGCCA
The DNA here is from genome assembly GCA_036280905.1 of Rubrobacter sp. Classification (GTDB taxonomy): domain Bacteria; phylum Actinomycetota; class Rubrobacteria; order Rubrobacterales; family Rubrobacteraceae; genus Rubrobacter_D. Next base: position 1,688 of record DASUPX010000087.1, read on the forward strand.
CGAAGAAGAACAGCGGAAAAAGCGCCGGCGCAAGGAACGCCGGGTTGGTGAAGTACTTGTAGGTCTGTCGACCGGCCACGGCCCACGCCACCTGGAAGAACCCGCCCATCCTAGGCCACCCTCGTCCTGAGCGAGGCCGCGGCCCCGCCGATGGCGACCACGACGATAGCCCCGGCGAAGCCGAAGCCGAGGGCCAGGGCTTGAGGGTCCCAGCCCGTAATGACCAGGCTCCTTATACCCTCTACGAGGTAGGAGATCGGGTTGATGGTGGCGATGAAGCGGAACCAGTCCTGTTCGATCAGATTACGGGGCAGGTTGATTGAGGACATGAAGATGGCTACGAAGAACAGCGGGAAGGCGCTCTCGACCGCCTCTACGGAACCCGTCCTGATCGCCAGTATGGCCCCTATCCCGCCGAAGCCGAGCGCGACGAGCACCGTGAGCAGCACTATGACCAGCATGCCCCAGAATCCGCTGCTGATATCCACGCCCATGAGCAGCCCGAACGCCAGGAAGACGATGCCTTGCAGGAGCCCGAGGGCCACCACGCCGGCGAGCATCCCGCCGAGCAGGGCCACGGGACGCATGGGGGTGAGCGAGAGCCTGTCGAAGAAGCCGCTCTCTATGTCGCGGGCAAGGTCGGATCCCGCGGTGATCGCGCCGAAGAGCGAGGCCTGTATGAGCGGGAAGGCGAACGCGAAGTCCAGGTAGGAGTCGGTGGGGAAACCGGGAATCTTCGAGGCGGCGGCGAGCCCACTCGCGTTGATGGAGAAGAACATCATGGGGAAGAGAAGGGCGGAGATGATAACCGCCGGCTGCCTCATGGTACGGACGGTGGAGCGTCGGGCGAGGGCCAGGACCTGGGTGAGGAGCGTGGAGCCCTCCACTACTGCGCCTCGTCCATCTCGCCGTCTTCGCCGGCCCCTTCGAGGGAACGCCCCGTCTTGGCCAGGAACACATCGTCGAGGCTGGGCTCGTCGAGGCGGAGGTTGGTAACGCGCACGTCTTCCGCGTCCAGGGCGCGCACCACGTCGGCGAGGCCCGCGGCCCCGCCGGAGAGCCTGACGGCGACTGCGCCGGGTTGGGCGGGGATCTCATCCCCGAACCCCAACAGGATCCTGGCGACCGCGTCGCGGTCCCCGCTTTCGACCGGCGTCGCCTCGACGCTGGGGCGTCCGATCTCGGCTTTGAGCGCCTCGGGCGTATCCTCGGCCACGATCTTTCCGTGGTCGATGATCCCGACCCTGTCGGCGAGCACGTCGGCCTCTTCGAGGTACTGCGTGGTCAGGAAGACCGTTACGCCGTCCTCCCTGGCGAGCCTGCTGACCTCGGCCCACAGCGCGCTGCGGCTCTGCGGATCCAGCCCCGTGGTCGGCTCGTCGAGGAAGAGTATCCGCGGGCCGTGCACGAGGGCCAGGGCGAGGTCGAGGCGGCGCTTCATACCGCCAGAGTAGCCGCGCACCTTCCTATCGGCGGCCTCTTCCAGGCCGACGCGCTCCAGAAGCTCCTGCCCCCGCCACCGGCGCTCCTTGCGCGAGAGTCCGTGCAACGCGCCCTGC
>DASUPX010000088.1:0-6427 GCA_036280905.1 Rubrobacter sp.
CTCGCGTCGTATTTCCTCCTATAGAAGCGACGGTCTATGAACGCCTGGATGCGACGACGCATCGGGTTGAACAGAGCCGCTATCGCGAGCGTAGAGACGACGACGGCCAGTTGCGTTTGCTGCTCCTGTTCGGCGAGGACACGGAAGACGGCCTGCATACCTACTACCACCCCGAAGTACACTACTACCAGCATCGCGGTGAGGGGTCCGTAGACGAGGGTGCGGTTTATGACCACGTCGATCTCGTAGAGCCGGTAGCGGAGCACTGCGATCCCGATCGCTGCCGGGAGCATCATCAGGCTCAACCCGAAGAGTATCCCCCAGATGTAGCCGCCGAGGCTACTCGAACCGGCTACTTCGCTTACGGTACCGCCGACGAACACCACAACAAACACGGCGCAGGCATACAACAACCACTTCATCTGTTCGCGCTCGGTGTCGTTCGCGCGGCGGTAGCGAACGAATAGGGCCACCGCACACGCCGCGAGCAGGGCCAGCAATCCCACGATCCAGGCCCCACTCAGGACCTCGACCGTACCTTCCCCAAGAACGCCTATCGGGTTGTCGAACGCGAGCTCAGGCGTGGTGAGCTGCTGCGAAAGGGTAACCATCAGCACGAAGAGCGTGGCCCAGGCGATGGTGGCAACGCCGACCCAGCGCCAGCGTGGCGTGGGTGGACGCCCGGTGGGAAACAACAGCAGGATGAGCAGCAGCGAGAAGATGAGCAGCGACCAGCCCCAGTTGCTGAACCAGACCGCCAGCAGAACCGGCACCGTGGGCGTTAGGGAAGGCGACGCAAGCCCAGCAACGTAGCTCTCCAACGGCGCACCGACCAGGAACGCGCCCACCACCACCGTCAGCAGCCAGCCGATGGGGTTTCGCGGTTGGCGCGAAACGATCAGCGCGGCCGTTGTTGCGAAAACCACCGGGGTTGCGATGTCGATCAGGGCGTCACTGGCGATCCGAAACACGTTATTCGAACCACCCTGGCTCAGCAAGCCGACTCCGGACGTTACGACTATGAGGCACGTCGCGAGTGCGTATATGGACCAGACTAACCAAGCGGCGGTGTGACGGCTTATACCACCGCCTTCTCGATCCTGCCATTCCGTCCGTTCCGTCACGACACTCACTCTACAGCAGTACCGTCTCCTTAGCGTTACGACAGCCGTTACGGGGCTAAGCGCCGATAAATACCCTGGGTACACCATAGGCATGTGATCCCTTGACCGGGCCACGAGGTTGGCACCGCTAGACTAGCTCGACCTCTACCTTCGCCTCTCGACCAGGCGTGACTGTGACCCGTAGCCGGAGATGCGTTGCATACCGAATGTATATGGTCACGAACGGGCCACCCGCTTCGGGCAGGCTCGCCCCTCGCCTGCTCCGGCGGAGCTTCCTTGGCTTCTCCATCGGATTGCAGGTTATTATGGTTGGTATGTTGCGTTGCCGGGGTCTGCGCGGAGTCGCGTCCGGGGGCCGTCTTCCGCACGTATTACTGGCAGAATCGCTCGGTATGCGTCACGGTCGCTTGGGCTGGTTGGGTCTCTGCCGAGCACGCCATCCGTGGCCGGATTGTGGCCGCGACGGTGCGCTGGACGCGGGGTTCGTCGTAGGCTTCGAAGCCCGGCGCGGATTAGCACCCGGCGGCCCGCGACGAAGCCTCTGTCCCATCTTAAGCAGCGCCGCTTGCGGGTCCGTGCCAAGCGCCGCGTGCCACTCGGCGAAGACGCGGAGATCGTCCTCGGCGCGGACCTCCGTGTCGTGCGCGAGCAGCTCGCGGTCTTCTTCGGTGGGCCCGACGGCGAGCTCCTCCCCGCTCTCGAGCAGACCCACTTTGAGCCTCGCGAGGATACGCCGCGTCGCCAAAAGGGCCTCGGCCTGCGCCTTGGCCTGCGCGTCTGTTTGCTCGGGGTCCATGCGACTATCCTACCCTCCTCCAGGGTGCCCTTCCGGAGTGCCCCATCGGACGAAAGCACAGGGCCGAGTGTTTTCCCCGGTACACGGGCAGAGCCTCCAGGTAGGACTGGCCGGAGCCCGCCTCCAACATGCGGTAGTATACTAGCAAAGGGTAACACCGCTACGATTCGCTAAAGAGGTGGGACGTGGAATTGACGGAGAAGGAGCTCAGGAAGCGGGGCGTTTTCAGGAGCGTCGAAGAGCTGCATGGCGAGGCGCAGGAGATGGTGGACTCGCTGCTGGTGGGGCTGCCGGTGGGGAGGGCCCAGGACCCGGAGGGGGGTTTTACTCTGGCCGAGCTTTCCGTGTTGCGAGAGGGCGGCCTCACTTTCGATGCCTCGGAGTACGGCAATCAGGTTTCTCGCACGGCGAGCAAGTACGCCGCTATTTCGGCCTCCGCCTTGACGGTTCGGGAAGCTGCCGTTCTTCTTGCGGTCTCGGAGGGCCGCGTCCGGCAGAAGATCTCCGAGGGCAGGCTATACGCCATCCGGGGACGGAACGGCGAGAGGCGCCTCCCGCGCTTCCAGTTTTCGCAAGGGGGCGCCATCGAGGGCATGCAAGAGACGATGCGGGAGGTGCCCGAAGGCGTCCATCCGGTCTCTGTGCAGAACTTCTTCTTGAGCCCGAACCCGGATCTGTATTTGGACGCCGAGGAGGAGAGGCCCGTCTCGCCGCGGGACTGGCTCCTCTCGGGCGGGGATCCGAGGGCCGTGACGCCCCTGGCGCGCGAGCTCTTCTAGCCTCGCCGGTCTAGAGCTCCCTCTTGGTCCCCTCTGGCTCAGGATGGTAAAGCTCCCGGAACCACCCATTGCGGAGGAGCTTCGCGGCCGACTCGAACCGGACGTGGCGGTCCTGCCGTCTGGCACCCTCTTGTTCCGGATCTACTTCGTTGGCACGCCCCACCCCCCGCCCTCGTGGAACGCCTTCCGCGGTTTCGGGCCGGTCGGAACGGCCAGGTTCGACCACCATCCGGAACCCCAAGGGATGCACGACGGCTTCGGGATCCTCTATCTCGCACGGGAGATCAAGACCTGCGTCGCGGAAGCGTTCCAGGAGGGGCGCGCCGTGGACACGAGGAGCGGGGAGCCGTGGCTCGCGGCCTTCCGACTTTCCGCGGAGGTGCGCCTGCTCTCCCTGAGGGGCGACTGGCCCACCCGAGCGGGGGCCTCCATGGCCATAAACTCGGGACCCAGACCCCGGTGCAGAAGGTGGTCTCGCGCGATTTACGCGGCGTACGCCGGGTTGCACGGACTGCTCTACGCCTCTTCCATGCACGCCAACCGGGAGGCCATCGCCCTCTACGAGAGGGCCAGGCACGCCATTCCTCGCAGCCCGGAGGCCAACATGCCGCTCTCCCGACCCGGCCTCGAACCCGACCTCGAGCGATTCGCCCGGGAGCTCGGCTACGATCTGGTTCCAGGTCCACCACCGTAGCCGAAGGACCCGTGATCGCGCCCGTTCTCCGGGGGCCGCGAAGATGCCGCCCTCCCGCCGGTAGGTCCCGCACTCCACGGCCGCCATGCGCCCCCTCGTGAACGCCTGGGGCGCTGGACTTGGGCGCTAAGAAGAACCCCGCCTATCCTCTAGCTTCTCTATCCTCTCCTGGAGTTCGAGTAAGTACTCCGCGAGCCTGGGGTCTATTCCCAGTCTTAGTGCCAGGTGGTGTCTTGCCAAGGTTCGCCTCTCTTCTTTGGCGATGTCCGGATCACGGTGCTGATGTCTCTCGGCGTCTGCGTCATCCACGGCATTCCTCCTTTCTTCCTACCCACCAAACATCCTACTCCGCCGGGTCCGCCGCCGTGCGCCCCCATGGCGGGGGCCCCGCACGCCGAAAGCGGGACCTAGCGGAACCTCTCCATACCCCGAAAGAACTCGCGCCCCGACGGGCGATCCTCGCCTGGGCGGAGAACGTACGGAGCCGATCCGACCCCGGGCTGGCGACCTACCACGTCTGCCAACCAGCGCGCTTCCTCGGAGCCCGCGCGAGACCCCTCCCCCATCATCGGCTATCGGCTCGGTGTTTTACCGGTAAACCAGATAGCGTTGCGTTCTACCGGTAAACCGGATACCTGGCGCGAGCGTCTCGATGGGAGCCTGGACCTTCGGGACCGGAAGAACCCTCCCGAGGGCTGGAGCTTTCCGGTGGGCGTCCCAGTCCCGAACGCTCGGCGGTGACACGCGGACTCGTCGAGAACCACCAAACTCGCCACGAGACGGGCCTGGACGGGCCCGAGACGCGCCGGAGGGGCCGTTAGGTACACAGGATAGCCTACGTTACGGTCGAGGTGCCTGCGCCCCTCCATCGACGACGCCCGCGTTCGGTTCCCGACCGGGCGGGCCCCGGCGGGGCAGACCGCGGACAAGACTCGTCCCCTCGCGACGACGCAAGAGCCTTTATCTGGTAGAACGGTATACCGGTTAGTTATCCGGTTTATTGTATAACCGGATAAGAAGCTGTAGGATTCGGGGGTCTTGGTAGGGCAGCGAGCTTCGATGGGGGTTTGTAGATGCGGGTGGTGGTGCTGAGCAGGAAAGGTGGGGTAGGCAAGAGTACGACCGCCATACACCTTGGCGGTTACCTTGCGGGAATAGCGGAGGGCGAGGACGACGTCTTGCTCGTGGACACGGACCCGAGCCGGAACGCCCTCAGGTGGTCCAAGCGCGGAAGGCTCCCCTTCAGGGTGGTGGGGGAGGACGAGGTGGACGACGATCCCTCGATGGCTCGGGAGGCGAGGCACCTGATCGTGGACATGAGGGGGAGCCCTTCGGCGGAGGAGATAGAGGACGCCATGCGCCTGGCGGAGGTGATGGTCATACCGATAATGCCCTCGGGGCTCGCGCTCGACACGCTCCTTCAGACGAGGCGGGACCTCAGGCGGTTGGGGAGGGAGGACCGCTACAGGGTGCTCCTTACCGCCGTGCCGCCGTGGCCGTACAGGCGCGGGCCGCAGGCCAGGGCGCAGCTTCGGGAGCTCGGCATACCGCTCTTCGGGGTGGACATCAGGCGGCTCGAGGCCTTCGAGGCGGCGGCGGACGAGGGGGTCTTGGTCCGGGACTTGCCGGATAGGCGGGCGAGTAGGGGATGGGAGGACTACCGGCAGATGGGGGAGGAGCTCGTCGATTGGGTCATGGCGTTGAGGACCCCGGATCTTAGGGCGACGGGTAGTGGGGGAGGGGTATGACGGAAAAGAGATCCGGCTCCAACCGGTTCGGGTGGCTCACGGACGAGGAGGATCCCAGGACGGAGGAAGTCTTACGGGAGGAGGCGCCGGCGGCTGCCCAAATAAGTGCCGCCTCAGCCCCGGCGTCCGCCCCTGTGGACCCGCCGGCCGGTGTGCCCGGCGTATCCCGGGTTACTCCGGGGGTTACGGGGAGACGCAGGCGCAACCGCGCCAAGAACCCGAAGGCCTTGAGGAACGACCCGGAGCGCATGATGGCCGGCGCGCGCATCAGGAGGGACGTGAGAAGGCGCGTGGACCAGGCGCTTGCGGACCCGGCCGTCTCCGACAGCGGCCAAACCAACTACAGTCTGCTGGTGGAGGCGCTGCTCGTCCGTTGGCTGGAGGAGGTGGGCTACCCGATCGAAGCAGGCTAGGAGGCCGCCAGGCTTTCGTGGCCCCGAACCGGCTCCCGGTCTGCACACCCGGCGGGGTTCGGGTCGGGCACACAAGAATCCGCACCTCGGACGGGCCCGCGGCCGCTCTGCCCGGATTTTGTAACCGCACCCGATCCGATTGGGTGCATCTCGATGATCACCCGGCGCCTAACGCGGCGGTTAGGCCGAGCGGCGAACGCCGGCGATCGTCCTGGCCTTGCCGATCGTGAGCGCCAGGTAGCGCTCGGCGTGGCGGCCCTTCTCGAGCGTCCTCTCGGAGATCCCGTTCGCCGGGTCGGTCATCACCGCCCGAATCTCCGCTTCATCGTAGCCGGCCCCGAACATCGCCAGGCACACCGCGAAGTCCGCCTCAGAGCGGCTCTTGTAGGGGCACCCCGCCCCGGCGTTTCCCAGACGAACTAGTGCGCGTGCCCGCCGGGAGAGGTGGGAGAGGTCGGTGGGGGAGGGGGGAGGCTTCGGCGACGTGCGCACGGTCGGCGCTACGGGAGCAACGCCTGAGCGGGGCAGCGCCATCTCCAGCTCGCGCGGATGGTAGCTCGTTTCCTGGTCCAGCTCGAGGAGCCTGACCTTGGGCGTGCCTTCGTACTTGCGGTTGAGGGTTCCGGGAGGCCTGAGGAGCTGCGAAAGATCCCACCCGGAGCGATCGGCTCCCACCTTTGCGAGGAGCCTGCGGTTCAGCTCCTCGGCCTCACGCGGTGCCACCGGGCTCCTGAGTCTCCAGAAGAGGTGGGCATGGCCCGGCGAGGTCTGTACGATCGCCGTGGGCTCGGGGGCCCCAGGCGGGATGGGGCCGTCGGCGTCGGCCCAGAGCGCCACCACGGGGGCGGCGTTCTCCTTCCTGCGGCGCCTTCG
>DASUPX010000089.1:0-14514 GCA_036280905.1 Rubrobacter sp.
CTTTAGGCACTCTCGGTGCGCCTCGTAGGGGATGCCGAACTCGATCTCGTCGTGGCGGTAGTAGAGCTTGCGGGCGAATCCCTCCGCCGAGGAATAGACGTCGCTCCTGCCGTCCATCGTCAGCTTGAAGAATAGGAGCCCGAGCGCCGCGGTAGGCCCCGTCAGCTTGAGGGCCCGCGCGAGGCCGAGCAAGTAGCCCGAGAACAGCATGTCGATGAGCTCGTTGCGCATCTTCCGCAGCTTGATCGTCGCGGGTGGCTCCAAAACGGTCCGGTTCCACAGGTTCATGCGAACGCGCTCGACGCCGCCGCCGCCGATGTAATAAAAGCTCGTGTGGTCGTTCTCCTCGAGGATGGCGTCGATGTTCCTCTCGACCCAGTCGCGCCGCACAACACGGATCCCTTTGCCCAGGTTGAAGTCCGGTACGCATTCCAGCTCGACCTCGGTGACCACCCCGCAGCTGCCGAGCCCGCCGAACGCGGCCCGAAAGACGTCGGAGTCCCGCCGGAACGTCTCCGCTTTTCCGGCGGCGTTCACGATCCGCAGCGACAGCACCTGCTCGGACAGGAAGCCGTGATCCCTCCCAGTACCGTGGAGGTCCGTCGCTATCAGGCCGGCGAGGCTCTGGGCGTTGGTGGAGCCCAGCACGGGCAGGGCCAGGCCACGCTCCCCGAGTTCTTGCATCAGATCACGCAGCCGGACCCCCGCTTGCACCCGGACGACCCTGTTTTCCGTGTCTACGGCCAAGATCTTGTTGTACTTGTCGAGGGACAGCATCGTCTCTACCGAGAGCGGAGAGGGGTTGAACGTGTGGCCACCGCCGATGACGCGCACGCTCTTCGATAATCCGACCATCTCGCAGATTGCCGCTTCGCTCTCCGGGGTCTCAAACCTCTGTGGCCGGGCAGAGAATGTGTTGTTCCAGTTGGTCCACCTGCCGGTCGAGCGGTGGTAGCGTCCCTCGTGAAGCGTCTTCGTACCGCCTGATAGCACGTACGCGGCACTGTTCAAGGTATTGTTCGCCCACGTGTGCACGACACGCTTTATCCGCTCAAAAGTCTTCATGGACTCCCTTTCTCTCGATGAGCTCGGTATCGTCCTCGTAGGACGATCCGGTTCCGTTTCAGGTCGTGAACAACGCGTACGACGTGCCTACGATCGCATCTGCGAGGGGGCCCTTGAGCACCTGCCAAGGAGAAAGTGGCGCCGTGGTAGCCAATGCTCGAGTAAGCTCGCCGAAGCGTTCCTAGTCTGTCCCCTACACCTCCTCGTACGGACGCAGCATCGTCGCCCCGCCGTTCGGCAGCCCGGCTACCTCGCAGCCAGGTGGCTCTTGGGCTTCGCGCTCCCGCCTCACGAAGGGTATGCCTTTCTCGCTAGAACACACGGATGCGCAGGCGAGCAGGCACAGTCCAAGTATTCGATACAAATGTAGCATAAGCTGCTTGCTAACCTCACGCAACACACCTCGGAGGATGTATCCTGCACGTAGACGGTGCTGTCCCGTGCTGCTTTGCGCCACGCTCCGTCCTCGGTCATGCCCGCCTTATTACCAGGGCGCGATGAATTCCGAATGAATTTTTGGCGCAGCTGCTCAGAAGCGTCAGCCCGAATGTCACCCTGTTGTCAAGGTCTGCAACCGCCGCACCCGGTTGCGTCCATAAGATTCTGCAAAAGGGGCCAGAAGGGAAGGCACCCTCCTACAAGATTGTTGGTGCTCAAGTCAACTCTTGAGGAGGGAAAGATGGCCCGCCACAATCGTAAGGTGGACGAGGAGAGGGTGCAAGAAGTCCTACTGGATGACCCCGGCTTCTTGCGTGAGATCATCTAGCAGATCCTTCAGGAGATGTTGGAGGCCTAGAGACCGAACACGTAGGCGCGGCTCACTACGAGCGTAGAGCCGCCCGCACCGGCCACCGCAATGACTACAAGCCGAGAACGTTGCGCGCCAGGGTCGGCACCCTCAACCTGCTCGTCCCTCAGGATAAGGAAGGAACCTTCTCCACCTGGGTAAGGAGAAGGTAGCCGAGTACATCGAGGAGTACGTGGAGGAATGCCTCACCTGCCTGAGCTTCTCGTAGTCTCATCGTAGGTGCATCCGCACCACCACCGGCCCGATAACGGACGTCGATAGTTGGGGGACGGAGCTTACAGACTTCGTCCCTTCTTCCTTCCCTTATTCACCCAACGTTGGGGAAGGCTTAGTCTCGGAACTGCAGACGCAGGATCCTGCATGGACCAACGCCGAGTACCCGCTAGGGCGAGCCATCTGCCTCCGGAACGCCACGAGCCTAACGCAATATGCGTGGTGCCGGATAAAGATGCGAAACCGTGCACAAGATCCGGCAAGACACCGCGCAAGAGCGAACCCGACCGCGAGTAGAATTCCCTTGAACCATGGCCATCTACCTACGTGGGATTTGTGGTCAGGTCGGGCCTGTCTCTATCAAGACCTCTGCGCCGCGAAGCGCTTCGCAAGCTCTCATCGAGACCCCGGAATCCTACGCCCCGCTCCTCGAGCTCCCCCACTAAGCCGATCAACTCCCGGAGGGATCTGCCCAGCCTGTCGAGTCGCGCCACCACCAGCACGTCGCCGTTGCGGCAGAATTCGAATGCTTCCCGCAACGTTTGCCTATCAGCCTCCCTACTGGAGATTGCACGCCTGGTGCGCGGAGCCACGCTAAGAAACTACGTACCGCAACACTTCTCGTTGCCCCTCTTGCCCGTAGTCTGGATTTTGGCGACGGAATCGGCGAGCGCGAGGTTCCTCGCGCATGTCTCAGGTGTAGACCCGAGCCTCTTCGCGACTTGGCCGGTTTCTGTGGGGTCGAAGCGTGCGGCTTCGGGACCGGTAAACGCAGAAGTCGGTGTCTGGAGCTAGGGATCTATCAAGGCACGAACTATCGTCCTCGCGCACTCTTCGGGGTCCCCAGCCTGCCGAGCGCTCAACTCGACCTCGGCGGCACGGATACCGTCGGTGCAAAGCTCTCGAGGAAGCTCTTCGAGGATCGTGCCAACCGCGGCCCGCCATGCGCGCAGGAGTGGATCACGGGTGCCCCCGCTATCTTCGACGCCGGCCATGACCACGTGGCCCCCTCCGCGTTCGCGCATGGCTGGCAAGGCCGCGGCCAGGCAGTAGACGAAGCCCCTCACGTTCACGTCCAGGGAACGTTCCCAGGCGTCGAGGTTGAGGCTTCCCAGGGGCGGGGCGGCGGCAGAGGCCATGTACAGCAGTACGTCGAGCCCGCCGAAGGTTTCCACCGCGGCCGCCACCAGGTGCGCCGGGTGGTGTCGCTTCGCGAGGTGTACGCCGACGACCAGCGCCTCGCCGCCGTGCGCCCGGATCTCCTCTTCCAACTCCTCGAGCCTCTGCCGGTTGCGTCCGCCGAGGGCAACGTTGGCGCCCTGGCGTCCGAGCTCCCTGGCGGCGGCGGCCCCGTGGGGGCTGGAGCCGCCGAGTACCGCAACGGTCTTGCCGGCCAGCGTCCCCCTCATCGCCCGCCCGCGAGGGGCCCGGCGCCCCCCGAGCCCTCAACCGGGCCGGTCTCCCACTCGCCCAGCTTCCCGCCGAAGAAGCCACCGAGGACGTTCAGAACGAGCAAGGCGAGGCCGGCGATCAAGGCGCCGCCCGCGAGCCCGAGCGTCAGGGCGGGGAGCGCGACGCCCCCTTCGACCAGGAAGAGCCCGGCGGTGGCCACCACGATGGCCGAGGTTATCAGGGCGGCGGCCACCACGAACAGGAACCCGAGCACCGCCACCATCACGCCTTGCAAGCCCCCGTGGGCTCGGGCCTTCCTGCCGGCTACGTATCCCCCGGCGAAGTGGGCCAAAAAACCGGAGAGCAAAGAGAGCGTCACGAGGGCGGTCTTGAGGTTGTCCGGGTTCATGACGTCGCCGCCGAAGAGCAGGACGTGGGCCGCCTCGAAGAGGAGGTTGAGCACGATGCCCGCCGCGATCGCCACGGCCCAACCGACGATCACGGCCCTCCAGTTCGTCTTCTCCGACAGGCCGTGGAACATAAGACTATTTCTCCCGCCGAATCATTCGACGCGGCTGCTCTGCTCGGCCTTGGCCGGCCCCTTGCCGGCCTTGCCGGCCCTCGCTCGCGCGAGGGCCTTTTGCGGGTTCGAGCTACGGTACTGGACGTAGCTGCGGCGCAGGTAGCCTAGGGGGAAGCTGAAGACGTGCACGAGGCTGGAGAAGGGCCACAGGGCGAAGAGGACGAACGCCGAGAGCGTGTGGAGCTGGAAGATCAGGGGGGCGCCGACCATCAGGGCGGCGTCGGGACGGAACAGGAAGAGGCTGCGGAACCACGCGCCCACGGAATCCCGGTACTCGAACTCACCGTGCAGTTCGTACTGGCTAGCGTAGACGCGGTAGCCGACGGTCGCGGCGAGACCCAAAAAGATCACCACCAGGAGCAACCCGTCCGTCAGGAACCTGATCGATTCGGTGTTGTTTCTTATGCGCGGTATGAACCAGCGGCGGATGTTCAGGAGCAGGATGCCCACCATCGCGACGACCCCGACCGGCGCCCCGACCCACAAGGATAGCAGGTGGTAGTTGTGGTCCGAGACCCCGATGGCGCGGTAGACGCCTAAGGGCACGAGCAGGCCCATGACGTGGCCGCCGAAGACGAAAAAGAAGCCCCAGTGGAAGAGCAGGACGCCCCACATCAGGAGGCGCCGCTCCAGAAGTTGACTGGACTTCGGCGTCCAGCCGTACTGGTCGTAGCGGTAGCGGTAGACGTGCCCGAGCACGAACGTCACCAGGGAGAGGTACGGGAAGATCACCCACAAGAACTGGTGCCACGCGTTCAACGCTTCCTCCCGTGGAAAGCGACGTGGCCTGTGGGAGCGGCGCCACCCAAAGAACCCTCGTTGCCGAAAGGATTCCCCGGCGGCACGTCGGCCGCGTAGGGCTCCAGCCCCACGCTTTCCTGCGGCGGCCCCTGCACGATGAGCTTCTGCATCTCCGCCGCGGTCTCCTCGTCCAGGTCCGGCAGGAAGAGGGTGAGGGCCTCGACGAGGTGCGAGTAGGGACTATTGTCGTGGCGCAGCGAGCGCCGGATGACCTCTATGGCAGCACGGTTCTCGGCAAGCATGGGAAGTCCCTCCTCCAGAACCTCCGAGGCGAACTCGAGGACGAGCGGCAGGTAGTCGGGGAGCTCGGTGGTGTCGAGCGGGTAGCCGGCCCGCGCGTAGGCCGCCTTCATGTCGGCGAGAACCTGCCCGCGGGCGCGCTGGTCCCCGTAGCGGTAGTAGCTCAGGTACAGGCAGCCGCGGCGCTTGAAATCGAAGGCCCCGGTGTATGATGCCTGCAGGCGGGAGGCGGGCTCGGACTCCCAGTGGGCCAGGAACGCCAGGATGTTGTCCTTGGCCGGGGAGTCGGGGAGGCCGCGGGCGGCCTCGGAGATCTCGGCCCTGTGCTCCATGAGCCCGTCGTCTGGGTAGCGCAGCAGGATGGAGAGAAGCTTGAAGATCACGCGTCTGCCCCCTTCGGCCCGCGCCCCTTGAGGTGGAACGCCGCGAAGTCCTTCTTGCTAGTGAAGAGCTGCACGTTGGGCGCCTGCGCCTTGCCGCCGAGCTCGCGGGCCTTCTTCTCGAGCTCGTCTTTCATGGCGTAGAAGGCGCCGTTGCGGCCCCCGCCAAGGGTGGCGGCCTCCGCCGAAGAGGAGCAGCTCCCCGGGCCGCCGGCGAAGTCGAGGCCGCACGCGTGCGCGTCGTTTCGGTGCTCGACTTCGGCCGGGGTGCGCCCCCCGGCGAAGTCGAGCCCGGCCGTTCCGCGCTGCTCGTAGAGCTCGGCGGCGAGCTCCTTGTGGGCGAGCGGGATGACGTAGCGGTCCTCGTACTTGGCGATGGCGAGCAGGCGGTACATGTCCTCGATCTCGCCCGGCTCCATCCCGACGGCTGAGGCGATCTCGGCGTCCCCGATACCCGAGAGGTCCTTCTCGCGCATGTAGCCGCGCATCGCGGCGAGCTTCTTGAGGACGCGCCGGACGACCCCCTCGTCGCCGGCCGAGAGGAGGTTGGCGAGATACTGGATCGGTATCCTCAGCTCGTCTATGGCCGGGAAGACGTCGTCGGGGTCGGCCTCCGCGCCGTTGCCCTCGACGAAGCCCATCACCGGCGAGAGCGGAGGCACGTACCAGACCATCGGCATCGTGCGGTACTCGGGGTGCAGGGGGAGTGCTATGCCCCATTCTATGGCGAGGCGGTAGATCGGGGATCTGCGGGCCGCGGAGATCCAATCGTCCGGGATGCCGTCGAAGCGCGCCTGCTCGGCGACCTCCGGATCGTTCGGGTTCAGGAACACGGAGCGCTGGGCCTCGAGCAGATCCTTCTCGTCCGGGACGGATGCCGCCTCCTCAACCCCGTCCGCGTCGTAGAGGACGAGCCCGATATAGCGCAGGCGGCCCACGCAGGTCTCCGAGCAGATGGTCGGCTGCCCGGTCTCGATGCGCGGGTAGCACAGGGTGCATTTCTCGGCCTTGCCGGAATCCCAGTTGAAGTAGACCTTCTTGTACGGGCAGCCGGAGACGCAGTAACGCCATCCGCGGCACTGCTCCTGGTCGACGAGCACGATGCCGTCCTCCTCGCGCTTGTACATCGCGCCCGAGGGACACGACGCCACGCACGAGGGGTTCAGGCAGTGCTCGCAGATGCGCGGCAGGTACATCATGAAGACCTTCTCGTACTCGAAGCGCACCGACTCCTCGAGCTCGCCCCGGATGTTCGGGTCGAGGTGTCCGGTCTCGGGTGCACCTGCGAGGTCGTCGTCCCAGTTGGGACCCCACTGGAGGTCGACGGGCTCGCCGGAGAGCTGCGATATAGGACGGGCCACCGGCTGGTGCTCCGAGAGCTTGGCGTTGGTGAGGGTCTCGTAGTCGTAGGTCCAGGGCTCGTAGAAGTCGTCTATGGATGGGAGGTCCGGATTGAAGAAGATGTTGGCCAGCTTGCGGAGCTTGCCTCCGGCCTTGAGCTCGAGCTTGCCGTTCTTGCCCAGAGCCCAGCCGCCCTTCCAGCGCTCCTGGTCCTCATAGAGCTTCGGGTAGCCGACGCCGGGCTTGGTCTCGACGTTGTTCCACCACTGGTACTCGGTGCCCTCGCGGCTCGTCCACACGTTCTTGCAGGTCACCGAGCAGGTGTGGCACCCGATACACTTGTCGAGGTTCATCACCATCGCGACCTGAGCCTGGACGCGCATCAGTAGACCACCTCCGTTTCGCGCTTGCGCATGACCGTCAGCTCGTCGCGCTGTGAGCCGGTCGGGCCGTAATAGTTGAAGCCGTAGGAAAGCTGGGCGTAGCCCCCGATCATGTGCGTCGGCTTCACGAAGATTTTGGTGAGGGAGTTCTCCGTCCCGCCCCTCGTGCCCGAGACCTCGCTAATGGGAACGTTCAGGTGCCTGTCCTGGGAGTGGTACATGATCGTGGTCCCCTCCGGGATGCGGTGGGAGACGACGGCCCTCGCTGAAACCACCCCGTTCCTGTTAAACGCCTCGATCCAGTCATTGTCCTTTACGCCCATCTTCTCGGCATCCCGATCGCTGATCCACATCGTCGGCCCGCCTCTGAAGAGCGTCAACATCGTCAGGTTGTCCTGGAACTCGGAGTGGATGGACCACTTGGAGTGCGGCGTGAGGTACCTTAGGACGACCTCCGCCTTGCCGGGCTCGCCGCTCCTCAGGTCCCCGGTATGCCTGGCCATCCGCATCGGCGGGCGGTAGGCTGGCAGGCCCTCGCCGTACTCGAGCATCCACTCGTGGTCCACGTAGAACTGCTGGCGCCCCGTGAGCGTGCGCCAGGGGACGGAGCGGTCCACGTTGATCGTGAACGGCGAGTAGCGGCGCGTGCGGCTCTCGGTGCCCGACCACTCGGGAGAGGCGATGACCTTGCGCGGCTGGGTCGTTATGTCTGCGAACGTGATGAGCTCCTCGCCACGCTCCTCGGAGAGATCGGTGAGCTTTACGCCGGTGCGCTTCTCCATCTGCTTGAAGCCCTCGACGGAGAGGCGGCCGTTGGTCGTACCGGAGAGGGCCAGTATAGCCTCGCACACCTGGTCCGCCCGCTCCAAAGCCGGCCTCCCCGCGCCAACGCCCCGGCGCACGGTGCCGTTGCGTCCCTTGAGGTACTCGACCTCCTGGTGCGGCTTCCAGAGGTTGCCCTTGGCCGCGATGCCCACGTTCTCGACCGCTGGACCTAGGGCCTGCATCTTCTCGGCGACGGCTCCGTAGTCGCGCTCGACTACGACCAGCCTCGGCATCGTCTTGCCGGGGATGGGCTCGCACTCGCCCTTCTTCCAATCGAGCACTTTTCCGGAGGGCTGGGCGAGATCGTCGGGGGTGTCGTGCATGAGGGGAACCGCGATCACGTCCTTCCTCACCCCGAGGTGCTTTTTGGCGAGTTTGGAGAACGCTTTGGCGACGTAGTTGAAGATGTCCCAGTCGCTCTTTGCCTCCCACGGGGGCGTTATCGCGGGGTTGAAGGGGTGGACGAACGGGTGCATGTCCGTAGATGAGATGTCGTGCTTCTCGTACCACGTCGCCGTCGGCAGCACGATGTCCGAGTAGAGCGACGACCCGTTCTTGCGGAAGTCTATGGTGGTGAGCAAGTCGAGCTTGCCCTCCGGCGCCTCGCGCCACGCCACCTCCTCGGGGCGCATCGCTGCCGGGGTCTCATCGGCCCGGATCGTCGCGTCCGGCACACCGAGGAGATGTTTCAAGAAGAACTCGTGACCCTTGGCCGAAGAGCCTAATAGGTTCGATCGCCAGAGGGTGAGCACGCGCGGGAAGTTCTCCGGCGCGTCCGGGTCCTCGGCGGCGAAGCGCAGGCGGCCCGCCTTCAGCTCGCGCACCACGTAATCCTTGACGTCGATGCCTTCCCGTTCGGCCTCCTCCGTAATCTCCAGCGGATTGCGGTCGAAGCCGGGGAAGGACGGCAGCCAGCCGAGGCGGGCGGACATCGCGAGGCAGTCCGCCATGTGTTTGCCGGCAAGTTTGCCCTTGCCCAGAGGCGAGGCGAACTCGTCGGCCTTGAAGGTGTCGTAGCGCCACTGGCTGGAGGCCAAATACCAGAGCGCCGTGCCGGCCATGTGGCGGGTGGGCCTCGCCCAGTCGAAGGCGAAAGCTATCGTGGTCCAGCCGGTAATGGGGCGCACCTTCTCCTGACCGACGTAGTGGGCCCAGCCGCCGCCGTTCTTGCCCTGGCACCCACACAGAAGGACGAGGGCTAGCATGGAGCGGTAGATCTCGTCGGAGTGGTACCAGTGGTTGGTGCCGGCGCCCATGATGATCATGGACCGACCTTCGCTCCTCTCCGCGTTGCGCGCGAACTCGCGCGCTATCCGCGTGACGCGCTCGGAGTCGACGCTCGTAAACTCCTCCTGCCAACTCGGTGTGTACGGCTCGGGGTCGTCGTATCCACCGGGCCACTCGCCCGGCAGCCCCTCCCGCCCCACGCCGTACTGCGCGAGCATCAAATCGAAGACGGTCGTGACGAGGTGCCCGCCGACCCTCTTCGCAGGAACGCCCCTTCGCATCACGGTCCCTCCCTCGTCGGTGTCCCCGAGGTCGAAGCGCGGGAGGTCCAAGGATACGAGCGCGTCGTGCCTACCCAGAAGGGTCAAAGCCGGGTCGGACTCCCCAAGCTCGAGGTTCCACCTGCCAGCCCCCTCCTCGCCGTACTTGAAGCCCATCGAGCCGTTCGGCACGACCGGCTCCCCGGTCGTCGCGTCTACAAACACGGTCTTCCACTCGGCGTTCTCGGAGGTTTCGGCGAGGTCCTCGGCGTGCAAGAAGCGGTCGGTGACGTAAGGGGCGCCTTCGGGAGTGCCGTCGGCCCCGTCGCGTTCGCGCAGGGTCACGAGCATCGAGAGGTCGGTGTACTTTTTCGCGTAGTCGACGAAGTAGGGAACCTGCCGCTCGACGTAGAACTCCTTGAGGATGACGTGGCCCATAGCCATGGCCAGCGCCCCGTCGGTGCCCGGCTGGACGGGAAGCCAGTGGTCCGCGAACTTGGTGTGGTCGGAGTAGTCGGGGCTCACTACGACGGTTTTCTGGCCCTTGTAGCGGGCCTCGGTCATGAAGTGGGCGTCGGGGGCGCGGGTGATGGGGACGTTCGAGCCCCACATCATCAGGTAGGAGGCGTTCCACCAATCGCCCGACTCCGGGACGTCGGTCTGATCTCCCCAGACCTGGGGAGAGGAGGGCGGAAGGTCGGCGTACCAGTCGTAGAAGCTGGGTATCGTGCCCCCGATAAGCGACATGAACCGTGATCCTCCGGAGTAGGAGACCATGCTCATCGCGGGGATCGGGGAGAACCCGATGACGCGGTCGGGCCCGTATCTCTTGATCGTGTACACGTGGGCCGCGGCCATGATCTCCGAGACCTCGGGCCACGAGGACCGCACGAGCCCGCCCTTGCCCCGTGCCGCCTTGTACCTCCTGGCCTTCTCGGGATCCTCGACTATCGACGCCCAGGCGTCCACGGGGTCGCCGATGCGCGCGAGCGCCTCGCGGTACATCTCAACCAGGACGCCGCGGACGTAGGGGTACTTTATGCGGATCGGGGAGTAGGTGTACCAGGAGAAGGAGGCCCCGCGCGGGCACCCGCGCGGCTCGTACTCGGGCGAATCGGGGCCGTTGGAGGGGTAGTCGGTCTGCTGGGACTCCCAGGTGATGATGCCGTCTTTGACGTAGACCTTCCACGAGCAGGATCCGGTGCAGTTGACGCCGTGGGTGGAGCGCACGATCTTGTCATGCTGCCACCTCTGGCGGTAGGCGTACTCCCACTCCCTGTCGCGCGCGCTGAGCTCGGCGTGCCCGTCCGAGCGCTTCTCGCCCCGGCGGAAGTACTGCAAGTTCCTGAGAAAAGCATTCGTGGACTTCGCCACTACCGCACCCTCCCTTCCGTGGTCGCGCCACTACCCGACGGGCGCCTTCTGACGAACATGGCGTTGACGACGAGGCACCCGACGGCGAAGAGCGCCAGAAATACGAACCCGAGGGTGTACGCCCCGGTCGCGTCCCGCACGATGCCCAGCACCAGGGGCGGGAAGAAGCCGCCGAGCCCACCGGCCGCCCCGACGACGCCCGTTACGGCGCCGGTCTTGCCCGGGTAGTACTCGGCAACCAGCTTGAAGACGGCCCCGTTACCGAGCCCGAAGAGCACCGCGCTCGCCAGCGCCCCCACCGTGAAGAGGAAGATCCCGGGCTCGAAGCTGAGGACGAGCGCCGTGACGGGTAGCCCCGCGAAGACGAGCATGAGCGTCCGGGCGCCACCTGCGCGGTCCGCGAGCCAGCCTCCTACCGGACGCGAGAGCGTGGCCAGCACCACGAAGCCGGCCGCCCTGAGGCCGGCCCCGGTCTGCGTGAAGCCGAAGAGGTCGACCAGCAACTTGGGCAGGTAGATGCCGAGCGCCACGAACCCGCCGAAGGTGAGGAAGTAGAAGAGGCTCAAGACCCAGGGCATGACCTCCTGGCGGAACAGGGATATCCCGGCCGTCACCGAAGACCGCGGGCCCGACCTGGGGGCGTCCCGCCCAAGGACGTAGAAGACCACCGCCATCGCCACTAGCGGCACGACGAAGACCCAGAACGCCCACCGCCAGCCGTAGAAGGCGGCTATGGCCGGGGCGCTGTAGGCGGCGAGCGCCGTCCCTATGTTGCCCATCCCGTAGACGCCGAGGGCTAGGCCCTGCATACGTGGCGGGAACCACCCGTTGACGAACGGGACGCCGACGGCGAACGAGGCCCCGGCGAGTCCCAGGAAGAACCCCCAGAAGAGCAGGCCCCCGAAAGAGCCGCCCAAGAGCCCGATGAAGATCACAGGCACGATCAGGACCAGCATCAGAACAGGAAACACAACCCGGCCGCCCAGACGGTCCGTGATCAACCCCAGGGGGATGCGAAACAGCGAACCCAGGATCACCGGCGTCGCTATGACCACGCTGATCTGGAAGCTGGATAGCCGGTACAGCTCCTGAAACTGCGGCGCCAACGGAGCCACGAGCCCCCAAACGGAGAAGCACAACGCAAACGCCAACGTCGCCAGCGCCAGCGCCCGGTACGCCCCCGGCCGCGGCCCGTCGGCGCTCGTGCCCGCGCTCATCCCCCAACCCCCTCTCCCGAAACGGCGAAAACTGCTGCGCCCACTTTCCATACCGGACCTTCCCCCACAGCCCAACTCGACGAGGTTCGACCAACCTCCTGATCCGGAAATACCAACTCATGCGAAGCTACGCGCAAGGGGAACTGCATCCCCCACCCGATCCCTCGGTTGACTCCCCGGAGCACCATCTCACCGTCCCTAGACGTTCGCGGCAAACGCTAACACCACCACGCTCACCGCGAGGTTCACCCACGACGCCTTGAGCGAGAGCTTCTGCAAGTCGCGCCGCCGCAGCGCGAAAGCCGAGGCCTCCTCGGCGCTCTTAGCCTCGAGTTCGGCCTTCGCCAATCCCGCGAGACGCCGGCCGAAGAACGCTCCGTGGACGGCCACCAGCCCGAACAGCGCTACGATCAAAGCGTACTCGGCGTAAAGTAGCGTCCCGAAGCCGCCGAAGACCCCGTCGACGACGGCGAAGACTGCCAACAGGACCAGGTTGGCGCTACCGACGCGCGCGTAGCGGCGCCCGATCACGGCCCTCACCCCGATCCTTTGGGCCTCGTCCCACTTCATCGATTTGAGCGCGGGAGATACCACGAACGTCGTGAACACGACGCCCCCAAGCCAGGCGCCCGCCAGAAGGACGTGGACCGTATGGACAAAGAGAATCAGCGCCACCTCCCATACTGTTACCAATATTGTGATAGTAAATGTCCGAGTATCGCGGCGTCAAGGGTTGGGAAGAATTCGGGCGGCGGAAGCTAGCGATCGAAGGGCGGGGCTTGGGAGGAGAATTCGGCGAGGGTTCGGGTGCCGAGGCGTTCGAGGATGGTGTTCTGGCCCTCGGTCCAGGCGTCGTGCAGGGCGCAGGGGCGGCCCTCTCCGCAGGGTCGCTGTTGCATGATGCAGTGCGTGATCTCGAACGGTCCCTCCACGGCCTCCACGGCGTCGCGCAAGGTTACCTCATCGGGCGGCCGGGC
This sequence comes from Rubrobacter sp., assembly GCA_036280905.1. GTDB lineage: Bacteria > Actinomycetota > Rubrobacteria > Rubrobacterales > Rubrobacteraceae > Rubrobacter_D. The sequence goes on from DASUPX010000089.1 coordinate 13,087, forward strand.
GAGGCGGGAGCCTCCCCCCCGGCCCTCGCTGCTCTCCACGAGTCCGCCCCGGGCGAGCTTCGCCATAACCCGGGCGAGCAGCCGGCGTGGCACCAAGGCCTCGGCCGAGATCCTGTCCGCCGTCACAAGCTCGCCGCGGTCCATCTCCCGCGCTAGATAGACCAGTGCCCGCAGCGCGTAACGGCCCTCGCTCGAGAGCTCGAGCTTCATCGGCTTGGTCTTTCGCTTGCCATCACCCACAAGATACACCGCCACGCCGCCCGCGTGAAAGCGTTCGCCCGCCCTTCCTTCATACTGACACCAATTATGTCATAGTTAAAGAACTGGAGACGTCCGTCGAGAGGAGAAAGAGATGTCGAGCAGACCGCATCCCGAATCGGAGCGGCCGATGCACGGACCGTTGCAGGCCTTCGACCTCGGTACGGAGGTTGCCAGGTTGCGTGAGGAGGAAGCGTTCAGGGAAGGACTTCGGAACTCGATCACGCTGCGCAAAGGCGAGGGCATGAGCGTGGTGTTGCTCGTGATGAGGGCCGGAGACAGGCTCGAGGAGCACGCCGCGCCGGGCCCCATCACCGTCGCCGTCAGGGAGGGCCGCATCCGGTTCGCCACCCCGGACGGGGAGGTCGAGGCCGGGCCGGAGACCCTGCTCGCCTGCGACGCCGGGGTGCGCCACGCCGTAGGAGCCGTAGAAGACGCCGTCTGCGTGCTAACCATCGCGCGTGGCGGGGGGCGCTGATGTACGTCGACGTCTCGGCGGGCCAAGCGGTGGACCTCGCCGGGATCGCGTCGGCCGACCACGGCCTGGGAGCGATATGGGTCCACGAAGGCGGCGAGGACCTGAACGTCAACCTGGTGCGTTTCGAGGCGGGCGAGGGCGTCGGGGTCCACCGCAACGACGAGATGGACGTCGTCTTCGTGGGCGTCGCGGGTTCTGGTGAGGTTGTGGTCGACGGGGAGAAGTTCCCCCTGAAGCCGGGGCTGCTCGTCTACGTCGCGAAAGGTCGCCTGAGGGCAACCCGCAGCGATCTCGGCGAGTTAGCCTACCTCACCGTTCACCGGCGAAGGGAACCACTACGGCTGGCCGCGCGCGTCTCCTGGGACAAGGCATCGGTGGGGTCAGGATCGTCAGAAGGAGGCTACGGCATGAAGCGGCACCCATCCCTGAGGAAACTCTCGGACGATCACCATGGCGGGCTGGTGCGGGCCAGGCGCCTCCGTCGGGCCGCCGCAGGAGAAGGGGAGTCGCCGCGTGAGGCGGCGCGGGCGTTCCTGCGTTTCTGGGAGGAGAACACGAGCGCCCACTTCCGAGAAGAGGAGGAGGTGCTGCTGGCCGTGTACGCGAGGCACGGCGGTGACTTAAATGCCGATCCGGTCCGAGAGATGGCCGCGGACCACGCCCACATCCGGGGCCTCGTGATGACCCTGATC
>DASUPX010000090.1:0-8370 GCA_036280905.1 Rubrobacter sp.
ATTACATCGAAACGCAAGGTATCGTAGTCGGGCTGGTAGTCGGCGAGGTATTGCTCGGCGAGCGACCGTATGGTGGCCTGCTTGCGAGGTGTTACGGCTTCGAGCGGGTCGCCAAACCCAGTCGAGCGGCGGAGCTTCACCTCGACGAATACTATGGTGTCTCGCTTCCGGACGATAAGGTCTATCTCGCCGCGACGGTTTCTGTAATTGCGTTCGACGAGCTCGTATCCTCGGCCGATCAGGTAGCGCAGAGCAAGATCCTCACCCCGCGCCCCGGCCGACCTGTTGGTCAGCCTCCGACCCCGGCGTAGCTCAGACGGTGTACACGGCATGGCCCGAGGTCTACCAGCGCGCTTCGGTGCTCAGACGTGCCGTACCCGCGGTTGCGTTCGAAGCCGTAGCCGGCGTGGCGTTCGGAGAGGGCCCGCATGGCATCGTCGCGGACCACCTTGGCCACCACGCTCGCGGCCGCCACCGCCGCACTCCTGGCGTCGGCCCTTGGGAGGCATTCCACCTCGGGGCCAAGCCTCAGGTTTCCGTCGGCGAGCCGACAGCCCGCGTGAGGGTCCAGGGCCGAGAGGGCCGAAGCCAGGGCTTCCCTGTTGGCCCGGCCGACGCCATGATGATCGATCCACCAGGCGGGAAAGGCCACGACAGAGACGGCCCTGGCGCTCGACAGCAGGGTACCGAACATCCTCTCCCTCAACTCCGGACGCAGCGCCTTGGAGTCGTTTATGCCGGAGATCTCACCCTCTCCAAGCACGACCGCAGCAGCCACGAGCGGCCCTGCCAGGGCCCCACGACCGGCCTCATCGGCCCCGGCCAGAGGACCACGGCGGTCCAGAACCCAGGCTGCGTCGAAGGCGTAGAGCGCCCCCTGCCGCTCCGGGGTCGCCCGTGGCAACGTTCGGTCTTACTTGGCCTTCTTGACCCTTGCCTTCTTGCCGACCTTGTCGCGGATGTAATAGAGCTTCGCGCGCCGCACAGCGCCGCGGGAGGCGACTTCGATCTTGGCGATCTTCGGGGATTGTAGGGGGAAGATCCGCTCCACATTTACCCCGAATGAGTTCTTTCTTACCGTGAAAGTCTCGTTGATACCGCCGCCCTTGCGAGAGATACACAGGCCCTCGAAGACCTGCACCCGCTCACGGTTGCCCTCGATAACCCGGTAATGTACCCGCACCGTATCGCCCGGCTTGAAGGCCACGTCTCGCTGCTGCAAATTCTCGCTAGTTATCACTCTCGTCTCCTCTCGTGGGTGTGCTCTCAGACGGTTAGGTCGAACGCTTGCCGGTCATCCTGGCCCGCGTGCGCTCGCGCGCTTCCTGCTCGCGCCAGGCGCGGACTTTCGCGTGATCGCCCGATAATAGCACGCCGGGCACCTCCTCTCCATCCCAGACGGCGGGCCGCGTGTACGTGGGAGGACCGACAACATCTTCCGCCGAGAAAGACTCCCCGACGAGGCTCTCCTCGTTTCCGAGAACGCCGTGAAGGCGCCGGATCGCGGCGTCGGCCAGCGCTGCGGCCACGATCTCACCCCCCGACAGAACGAAGTCCCCGAGCGAGACGGCCTCGGTTGCGAGCTCCGTCCACACCCGCTCGTCCATCCCCCCGTAGCGTCCGCAGATGACTGTAAGGTCAGCCCCCTCGGCGACCTCATCAACGTAGCCCTGCGTGAGCCTGCGCCCCGCGGGCTCCGTGAGGACGACCCGCCGGTCCTCCCTGACCTCGCGGGCCGGAACGCCGTAGACCTCCTCCAGCGCCCGGGCCACCACATCGACCCTGACCACCATGCCCGCACCACCGCCGTAAGGCATGTCGTCTATGCGGCCACCCGGGGCATGCTCGCGCAGGTCGAAGGTGCGGAAGCCGACGGTGCCACGCTCGATAGCCCTTCCCACGACACCGACCATTACGGAGGCCCGGACGGCGTCGGGGAAGACGCAGAAGACGTCCATGTTCTGCACAGGCTAGCTCTCTGGGGGCCGGATCACGAGCCGTCGCGACCCGGGGTCCAGTTCGGGAACGTGCTCCAGGGTAAAGGGGACGTAGAGATCGCTACCCCCCTCATCGCGTACGATCAGCACCTCGTGGGCGGCCGTCTCGAAGGTGTCGATCACAACGCCCACGACCCCACCGCCATCGTCGAACGCGGTCAACCCGACCAGGTCCGCCACGTAGTATTCTCCCTCTTCCGGGGGATCCAGCTCACCGCGGCCTATCAGTAGCTCTTCGCCCTTCAAGGATCGTGCCGCTTCCCTGCTCCCGATGTCTTCCACGTCGACGAGGAACCCCTTGGGGGTCTCCCTGACACCGGAGATACGACGCCTGATGCCACCTACCACCGGCTCCATACCCTTCCTCAAGTGTCGCCCAGGGCCGAAAGCCCGGACCCTCAGGGTACCGCGCACCCCGTGCGTTCCGACCACGACACCAATAGGCACGGCACCGGCCGGCCGGGGAGCCACATCACCCGGCTCCCCAGGCTCCGTCTCGTGGTGGTTGGAATCGTCCGCCTGTTTCAAATGCAACCACCGTAGGTCTTCCCTGGGTTGGCGGGTCTGAAGCCGGCCCCTACGGACGTATCACGCGGCCGTGGGTTGGTACCTCAGTCGGGGACTTCCACGGAGACCCGCTTGCCCTGTTTCACGGAGGCTGCCTTCACCACCGTGCGGATCGCGCGTATGGTGCGGCCATGGCGACCTATCACGCGTCCCATGTCGTCGGGCGCCACCCTGAGCTCGAGGTCCACCCTCGAGTCCGTTTCGGTTCCCGAGACCTCGACCTCGTCGGGCTCGTCTACGAGCGAGCGGGCCAGGACGGCGAGCAAGTTCTCTAGCTGCTCCATGCCGGCTCTAGAGTACCCCGGAGATCTTCAGCAGGTTGCGCACCTGCTCCGTCGGCTGCGCCCCCTTGCCGAGCCACTCCCTGGCCTTCTCCTCGTCCACCTTGATATCCGAAGGCTCCTGCTGCGGGTCGTAGGTGCCGATCCTGTCGATAAACTTGCCGTCGCGCGGGCTGCGCGAGTCGGCCACCACGATCCGGTAGAAGGGGTTTCCCTTGGAACCGTGCCTCGCCAGCCTGATCTTTACCGCCATACCATCTCCTCTCGAACTCTTACTCTACCTGCGTCCCGACAGGCCGGGTATGCGGGGCATCCCGCCGCCCTTGCCCATCTGGCGCATCATCTTCTGCATCTCGTTGAACTGCTTGACGAGCTTCTGGACGTCCTGCTGGGTCGCCCCAGAGCCCCGCGCAATCCTACGCGCCCGGCTCGGGTTCTGCAACAATTTCGGGTTTCTGCGCTCTTTTACGGTCATGGAGGTGATCATGGCCTCAACCCGGCCGAGCTGTCTGTCGTCTATCTCGACGTCCTTGAGTTGCTTGTTCAGGCCGGGGATCATACCAAGCAACCCGGAGAGCGGGCCCATCTTCTTTATCATCTGCATCTGCTGCAAGAAGTCCTCGAAGGTGAACTTGCCGCTCATGAGCTTCTTGCCCTGCGCCTCGGCCGCGGTCTGGTCCATCTGCTGCTCGGCCTTCTCGATGAGCGTGAGCACATCGCCCATCCCCAGGATGCGTCCCGCCATCCTGTCCGGGTAGAAGTAGTCGAACTCGCCCATCTTCTCGCCCTCGGAGGCGAACTTGACCGGCCGCCCCGTCACCGAGACCACAGAGAGCGCGGCGCCGCCACGGGCATCACCGTCGAGCTTGGTCAGGACCATCCCGTCGAAGTCGGCGTACTCCTGAAAGGCCTGCGCCACCTCGACCGCGTTCTGGCCCGTTACCACGTCGAGGACCAGGAGCACCGAGTGCGGCCTCGACACCTTCCTGACGCGCCGGATCTCCTCCATCATCTCCATATCGACCACCTGGCGACCTGCTGTGTCGACGATGACGAAGTCGTAGCCGCCGTCCCTGGCCTCCTTGATGCCGCGCTCGGCGATCTCCTCGGGCCTGGGGCCGGTACCTTCCGTATAGACCGGCACCGAGAGCTCGCGCCCGATCTGCTGCAGCTGGTCGATGGCGGCCGGGCGGTAGGTGTCGCACGCAACCAGGTAAGGGTTCTTGCCGAGCTTGCGCACGAACAATGCCAGCTTGCCCGCCGTCGTGGTCTTGCCGTGGCCGTTCAGGCCGGCGAGCATCACAACCGTCGGCGGCCTCGAGGCGAAAGAGAGCTTGTGGGCGGTTCCGCCCATCAGGTTGGCAAGCTCCTCGTCCACTATCTTGACGACCTGCTGGCCCGGGCTCAGGGCCTTGGAGACCTCCGCGCCTGTGGCCCGCTCGCGCACGTTGGAGACGAACTCCTTTACCACGCCGTAGTTCACGTCGGCTTCGAGAAGGGCCAGACGGATCTCACGAGTTACCTTCTTTACCTGGTCCTCGGTCAGGTTGCCGCTGCCGCGTACACCGTCGAGGGCTTTGTTGAGTCTGTCGCCCAGAGTATCGAACATCTACAAATCTCCAAACAATGCTTCAGCGAACTCTCTCGCGTCGAAGGGGTGCAGATCCTCAACCTTCTCCCCGACAGAGATCAGCTTTATAGGTACCCCGACCTCGTTGGCGATGGCGAGCGCGATGCCCCCCTTTGCCGTTCCGTCGAGCTTGGTTAGTATGATACCGGTCAGACCGGCTACTTCTTTGAACATCTGTGCCTGCCTGAGCCCGTTCTGGCCCGTGGTGGCATCGACCGTCATGAGCACCTCGTGCGGCGCTCCTGGCATCTGACGCTGGATGACCCGCTGCACTTTGTCCAGCTCGGCCATCAGGTTGACCTTGGTGTGCAGCCTGCCCGCCGTGTCGATGAGCAACACGTCGGTGCCGGTCCGCCTGGCGGCCTGAATGGACTCGTGGGCAACGGCGGCAGCATCCGCGCCCCGCTCGCGGGCCACGACGGGGGTGCCCGTCCGCTCCCCCCACGTCTGCAACTGCTCGATGGCCGCCGCCCTGAAGGTGTCGCCGGCGGCGAACATGGTGGTCCCCGGCAGGAAGCGCGAGAGCTTGCCAATCGTCGTGGTCTTGCCCGTACCGTTTACGCCGACCATGAGGATCACCGTCGGCGTGTGCGAGATGTCGAGCTCTACGGGACCCTCCAGCATGCGGGTGGCGTGGTCGATCATGAGCTCTCGTAGCTCGGTGCCGCTTGTGATGTTCTTCTCCAGTGCCTCCTGCTCAAGCTCGGCGACCAGCCTCGCCGTGGTGGGAACCCCCACGTCAGAGGCGATCATGATCTCCTCCACCCTCTCCCAGAACTCGTCGTCCTCAACGTCCCTGAACTCGGCGACGGCGGCGTTGAGCTGCCCCACAAAGGAGGCCCGGCTTCGACTGAGACCCTGCCTGAGCCTGCCCAACCACCCGGACGACTCCTGGGCCTCAGCGACAGCCTGGGCCTCCGTCTCAGCCTCGGCTGGCGAGGGCTCGGGCAAAGTCTCATCGGCCAGAGAGGGCTCTTCCACCTCCCACTCATCCGCGGGAGCCGGCTCTTTTCGCCCGGCCTGTACCTCTTCAGCGGTCGGCACGGCCGACCCGATTTCCTCGTCGGGCACCACTTCCTGCGAGCGGTGGCCGTTGCCTTCCTCGGCCCCTTCCGGAGGGCTCGCTACCGCCTGGCCCTTCTCCGGCTCTTCGTCTGTGCTCTTCCTGAAAAAATTACGCCACGAACGCGCCATGGGCGGCTTCTTACTCTCCCTGCAAACGCTTGGACACTACGGTGGTGGCCCCGGAGGCGTCTTGAACTACCCCGTAGAGCACGTCCGCCGCGGCCATCGTTCGCTTCTGGTGGGTGACCAGCAGATACTGGCCTCTTGCCCGGTGAGAGTCTACCACAGAGAGAAATCTGGCCAGGTTGAGATCGTCGAGCGCCGCCTCGGCCTCGTCCAGGATGCAGAAGGCCGCCGAACCGCTCCCCGGCTGGCTGAGGAAAACGCTGAACAGGAAAGAGAGCGCGAGCAACGCCCGCTCCCCGCCAGACAGCACCCGCAGCGGGCGCCAACCTTTCCTCCCGAGCCTGAGGCCTATCTCTACACCCTCCTCGGATAACTCCAGCACGCCCGAGGACCCGGCAAGCATCCGCGGTACCATCTCCCCGAAAGCCTCCCTGACCCGCCCGAACGTCTCCGAGAATCGCGCCTCGATCTCCCCATCGACCGATAGTATTATGCGGTTAAGTTCGGTGGCTGCGGCCTCGGCGTCGGCCCGCTGCGCCGAGACAAACTGGTGGCGTTCGCGCAGGCCCTCTTCCTGAGAAACGGCGAGCAGGTTCACATCGCCGAAGCGCTTGAGTCGCCGCGCGAGCGCGCGCCGCTCCTTGTCGGTGTCCTCACCGTGCCTTTCGGCCTCCTGTCTGGCGGTCTCAAGCGTTGCGCCCCACTCGGATTGAATCTCCTCCCCGGCCTCGGCGGAGGAAGTCTCGGCCCTGGCAACCTCCTCGGCGATTCTCTCGGCGTGCGCCCTTGCCGTGGCCAGCTCTCCGGCCAGCTCGACGGCCCTCCGCGAGAGCGAGGTCTGCCGGAGGGAGATCTCCCGCCGGGCCTCCGCTGCCTCCCCCTTGACCTTTCGGAGCGCGTTCCTCCGCTCCCTGACCGTGGTTACGGCCCCCCCCGCCAGCCTCGACGCTCTGCTTGCAAGCGCCCCGGTCAGGTCTTCCTTCCGGGCAGGCGTCCGCTCGAGACGGCGTGCGATCTCCGCCTGACGTTTCTTGCCAGCCGCGAGCGTGGCCCGCAACTCCGAAGCCGCGCGCTCGGCATCGGCTGACGCCAGACGGGCCGCCTCCGACGCCGCTGTGGCCGTGGCCAGCTCGCCCCGCGCCCGCTCCGCCGCCTCCGTGGCCGCGGCTAGCGCCCTCTCCTTCTCGGAGGCCTCGCGCGCCAGGGTCACGGATTCTCTCTCCCGAGCGACAAGCTCCTTGCGCGAAGCCTCCGCCGCGCCCCGGCGGCGGCCGGCTTCGCGGGAGATCAGGGTCCTCGCTCGTGCCGCGCGGGCCGCTAACGAAGCGAGGTCCCTGACCGTTCCGGCGAGAGAGTCAAGGCGTACCCCCAACCCGGATATCTCGTCTCTGAGGTCATACAGCAAGCCACCCGGACCGTTCTTCAAGTCCTCCATAAGCTCGGTCCAGGCAGCGAGCCGTGCTTCACGCGCGAAGTTCCCCGAGCCTGGCCTTAGGCTAACCCCGGTGCGTGTGAGGCGGAAGCCGTCCCTGGTGACGGCGACGTAGCCATTCGCGTTCGCGCCTTCGTCCGGACGCTCGACCACGTAGATGCCCGTGAGTAGCCGCTGCACGGCTTCCGCGTATCTCCCGTCCGTAACCTCGACACAGGTGGCGAGTGGTTTTCCGGGCGCATCCCCGTTCGCCTCCATGGCCCGCGCATCCAAGCGTACCGCGACCGGTTCGGACTGCGAGAGTAGTTTCATGCCCTCGTCCAGGTTGTCGGCAAGGACCCCGGCCCCGTATTCCCCGAGCGCCGCTTCCACCGCGACCTCGTAGCCAGGACGGGCCCTTATAACCTCGTAGAGCCTGGTGCCCGAGCTGGTAGGAGCACTCTCCCGAAGCGCACGTACCCGCGACTCGGCCCTCCCGATAGCCGCGGCCAGCGCGCCTCGGCGACGGCTGACCTCCTCCGATAACCCATCTACACGACCAAGCGCGGCGCCGACCCGGTCACGCAACCCGCGCGCCACCTCCGCAACACCCTGCTCATCAACCTCCTCGAGGTCCGAAATGGCCGCGCCGAGCCGAGCGAGCTCCACTTCAGGCAGCACGGTCACCGTGCCACGATCGGCAAGCGCGGCGATGCGGGCCCGCAGGCCCTCGACCTCGCGGGATAGCCTGGCGTTCTCGCGCTCGGCCGAGGCGCTCCGGTCCCTGGCCAGCGTGGCCGTCCGGCGTAACCTCTCCGCTTCCTCGCGCTTGCCTGCGCGATCGGCCTCGAGGTCGGCGGCGCTGTATTCCAGTGCCCGCACGGTGTCGGCGACGCGGTTCGCCTCGGCCCGCAGGCGAGACAAAGCGAGCTGTCTCTCTCCTTCACGCCCCCGAGTGGCCTCGATGCGGACCACGGCCCTCTCCAGGCGTAGCGCCTCGGTCCGCAGATCCTCTGCGCCGTCTTCGAGGGCCTCCAGCCGCAGGTCTACCCGCCCGATGTCTTCCTCGACCTGTCGCAGGCGCCGCTCGACGCCCTGCTCTTCCTCGCGCATCTCGCGTTCGCTTTCGACCAGCGCGGCAACCCGGGCGACGGCCTCCTCGGACCGTTCTCTCAACCCGTCCAGCTCCCTCGTCGCGATCCTGTAGAGGTGGGCCAGGGAGAGCTCGCGGTAGCGCGTTTCGATCTCCCGGTACTCGCGGGCGGCCTCGGCCTCGCGCTCGATCCTGCGCAA
>DASUPX010000091.1:0-8853 GCA_036280905.1 Rubrobacter sp.
ATGGCGAACCTCTCCTCGGCCGTGGCCCTGACGCTGGAGGCTTCCTTGTGGGGCGGGATGCCACCAGGCACGAATATGACCCTGGCGAGGTCAAGCTCGGCCATCACCTGCTCGGCGATGATCATGTGCCCCAGGTGAACGGGGTCGAAGGTTCCGCCGAAGATACCTATCTTCAAGTCCACCTCACTGGAAGTCGAACACCGTCTCGCCTATCCTGACCTCGTCGCCCGACTCGGCCCCGGCCCGCCGGAGGGCCCCGACGACGCCGGTCCGCTCCAGCTCGTACTGGAACCTCTCGACGCCCTCCGCGTTGCCCCAGTCGGTCTTGAGCGCGAGCCGCTCGACTTCCTCACCGGAGACGACGTAGCCGTCGTTCTCCGGCTCGACCCTGACGCCCTTCCAGGTCGGCCTGAAGACGCGATGCTGCCGCTCGATGGTGTCGTCGTGACCGCCCTGCTCCCCCATCCCGCGCAGCATCTCCTCGAACCTGTCGCGCAACTCGACGACACCTTCGCCCGTGGAGGCGGAGACCTGTGAGGCCCCCGGGAATGCTTCCCGAAGGTACGACCGGAGCTCTCCATCGAGCAGGTCCACCTTGTTAAGAACCACGACCGTGGGCTTGGCGGTGAGCCTTGCCGCGTGGAGCTCGGCCCGCAGCGTCCCCTCCGCCCCCTCCGGGTCCTCGCTCGCGTCGAGAACGAGGGCGAGCAACCTCGCGCGCGCCACGTGCCGCAGGAAGCGATTGCCAAGCCCCTTGCCCGCGCTCGCGCCGGAGATGAGCCCTGGAATGTCGGCGACCACGAAGGGTCCGCGGTAGGTCTTCTCGTCCACGACCCCGAGCTGGGGCGCGAGGGTGGTGAAGGGATAATCGCCGACCCTGGGACGCGCGGCGCTGAGGGCGCGAAGCAGGGATGACTTGCCCGCGTTTGGCAGCCCGACGAGCCCCACGTCGGAGAGGACCTTGAGCTCCAGACGGATCTCACGTTCCTCGCCTGGCAGGCCCCTCTCCCTGAACGCCGGCGCCCTACGGGTGGAGGTGGCAAAGGAACCGTTGCCCCTGCCGCCCTCGCCGCCGCCGGCAACCACGAAGGTCTCCCCCGGCTCGGAAAGGTCCGCGAGCAGGCCGTTAATGTCGAATACCTGCGTTCCAACGGGCACATCCAGCGTGACGTCCCGACCGCGCTCGCCGGCCCTGTTGTTACCGGAGCCGTGGACCCCGCGCCCGGCCCTGACCACGTTGCGGTAGGCGTGGGGCTCGAGGGTGGAGAGATCCTCCGTGGCGTGCAGGATCACCGATCCGCCGTCGCCGCCGCGACCGCCATCAGGGCCGCCGCGCGGTTTGTACTTCTCGCGGTTGAATGAGACGCTGCCGTCGCCCCCACGCCCACCACGGACGACGAAGCTGGCTTCATCTACGAACTGCAAAGGGGCTAGAGACCCCCGTAACGGAAGGTGGTCAGGCCGTGGCCTCCTCCAGAACGGGCGCCTCGACCACGCTGACGACGCTCTTGCCGCGGCGGCGGCCAAAGTCGACCCTGCCGTCTATCTTGGCGAAGAGCGTATCGTCGGAGCCCTTTCCGACGTTCGGCCCCGGGTGAACCTTCGAGCCGCGCTGGCGAACGATGATGCTGCCTGCGGTGACCATCTGGCCCCCGTACGCCTTTACCCCGAGCCTCCGGCCCGCCGAGTCGCGGCCGTTGCGCGATGAGCCTCCACCTTTTTTATGAGCCATCAGACACCTCCAGAACCCTCACCCGGGTCAGCTCCTGCCTGTGCCCGGTCTTCTTCCTGTGATCCTTCTTCGGCTTGTACTTGTAGATGTGGATCTTGTCTCCGCGCAGATGCTCCACAATCTCCACCCTGGCCGTTCGGTCGGCGAGGTCGAACCCGCTCTCGTCCGCCGTGAAGCCGACGGGCAGCTCGACCGAGTCGCCCACGTCGCCCGAGATTCGGTCGACGACCAGCTCCTGGCCCTCCGTCACCCTGTACTGCTTTCCTCCGCTTTTCACAACCGCAAACATTACGTTCTCCTAAGATTTCGAGCTACGATAGGCCTACGAAACGAACCCATAATGCCACAGTATACCCGCCATGTAGCGTATCGACCAGCACGTGTGGCGCTCTGATCCAGGCTCTCCTTCTCGCCGCGGATTCGTGCAAAAGTGGGGATTGACGAGGTCTGGCAGAACCGGCGAGCAGGAGAGCGCGTTCAGGACCTGCGGACCCGACGCTCGATTTTCTAACCGGCGTTGCCCCTGGGTGGACTATTCGGTATCTTTGGGCCATGCAGTCGATCAGGATAACTTCCGCGGGACCCGTCGTCCGGAACAAGAAGCAGGATAAGGCAAGCATCGGGCAGCGTCTGCGGCGTGCCGACTTTCTACTGTTTCTGTCCGCGCTGGCTCTGGGCGGTATCGGGGTACTGGCCATCTACGCGGCCGAGGCGGATTACAGGCAGCTCTACGCCATCAACCAGGGGTTGGGGTTCTCGGTCGGGTTCGTGGGTGCGGTCGTGTTGGCCCTGCTCGATTACCGCTGGCTGGAACGGCACCTCAGGCTGGTTTACGGTACGATCATCGTGATGCTCGTCGCCGTGGTGCTCTTTGGCGTAACGGTAAACGGGTCGCAGAGCTGGCTGAGCATCGGCCCCGTACATCTGCAGCCCTCGGAGTTCGCGAAGCCGCTCGCCATCGTGGTGCTCGCCGGCTTTGTCGCGCACAACAGCTTCACCTACAACATGACCTTCATCAAGGCTATAGCCCTCCTGGCGGTGCCCATCTTGCTGGTGCTGGCCCAGCCAGACCTGGGGACCGCTCTGGTGTTCGCGGCCATCTTCGTGACCATGATCTACGTGGGCGGTGCCAGGTGGTACCAGCTCGCAGGCCTGTTCCTCGCGGGTTGCGTGGCCGTATACCTCGCGATCCGATTCCGAATCCTGGAGGAATACCAGATAGCCCGCCTCACCTCGTTTCTGGACCCTCAGAGCGACCCTCAGGTCAGCTACCAGGTCGAGAACTCCAAGATGGCCATAGGCTCGGGGGGATTCACGGGCAAGGGGATAAACTCGTCGGGAACCCTCGGCGACCTCGGCTACCTGCCCGAGGACCGAACCGACTTCATCTTCGCCAACCTGGCAGAGAAGGTCGGCTTCGTCGGGGCCATGCTGGTGCTCGTGATCTTCTTCGTCCTTGTCTGGCGCGTACTGCACGCGGCCTCTGTTTCACGCGACCGCTTCGGGGTGCTCATAGCCGTGGGCGTCGCTACTATGCTGACCTTCCACGCCCTGATAAACATCGGCATGGCCATGGGCATGATGCCCGTAACCGGCCTCCCCCTACCGTTCGTGAGCTACGGCCGGAGCAACCTGCTGGTGAGCATGATGTCGGTCGGCCTGGTTCAGAGCATAGTGATACAGGCCAGGCTCAAGTCCGAGGTTTCCCCTCGGACTTGAGCGGCACGCTGCCTGGCGGCAGCTTGTCAGCACACTCGGGCTAGCGCCCTCGCTTGTCGGCAACGCTTCGGCTTCGCCTCGCTTTCGGCTAGTCGTCTCTCTCCGTAACGGCAGCTTCGGCAACCTACCTTCCCTGCGTAACAATGAATTCGGGCGGATAGGTGCAGGCCGCAGCGGGATCTGGCTGACAGCGAGCCTGGCGAAGCCGGGCGAAGCGTTGCTGACAAGCGTAGGCCCGAAGGGCCGTAGCGCGCGGCGTTAGCCGCCGTCCCAGCTGTGTTGCGGCTTTGGGTCGACTACTCTCAGCAGCCAGCCGCCAATGAGGAGTGCTATCAGGGCGTTGATCAGGACGTCGGGGAGGATGCCCCAGAGGGTGTATTCGCCCAGTTGGGGCACGGAGAGACCTGACAGCCATCGGGCGGCGTAACCCAGAAGATCGTAGATTGCCACCGAGACGCCGGCTACCTGGGCGAGGAGGATCCTTTCGGCCCCCCTGCGACGGACGGCGCTGACACGGGAGGCAAGGGCTGCGGCTATGAGGCCGCCGAGGGCACCCACGCCGAAGAGATCCCCACCGAGGGCGTCGAGGAGCACGCCGCCGAAGAAGCCGAGCAGGACGGCCTGCAGGTCCCGCAGTGGGGCGGCGACGAAGACCACCGCTACCAGGGTGAGGTGGGGCGAGAAGTATCCGAAGGTCAGGTACGGAACGACTACAGCGTCGAGGAGGGCGGCGACGGCCACGACGACGGCGGCGCGTACGACGGTGGACTGCTCCAAATGGGGTCCCTAGCCGTTCCTGCCGGCCCAGTCGGTGATGACCCTGACCTGCTCCAGGTCCTGGGGCCCTACGGCGGGCTCGACCACTATCTTCTTGAACTGGTCGATGTCCTGAGAGCTCACCGACTCCACATTGCCCACGTAGAGGCCGGGTGGGAAGAGGAGTTCCTTATCCCCGGCCCGCCCGCTCGTTACTATGAAATCGCCCTCTTCGGCGTGGGCGCTTGTGCTGACCAGGTCGACCCCCAGGTATCCCTCCAGATCGGTGCCCAGAAGGCCCTGGCCGTAGGAGGTGCTCTCGTCGGTCACGGCGGGGCTGATCTCCCCAGATGACGGATCGAACCTGGCAGGCGGAATAATCCTGACCCCGGCCGCGAACATCTGGTCGGTAATCAGCATGACCTGGGCCGTGTGCCTCGAGACCTCGGTGGTGCGCCCGACGAGGGTGCTCTGGCCGATAACCACCGGCATGTTTGACTCCACGCCGTCCTGGGTGCCCACGTTGATTATGATCCTCTGGGTGAACTGATCGCCCACGGGTGCGACGACCTGCGCGAGGGGACCATACTGGTAGGCCGACCGCTGTCCCTCCAGGAGTTCGCGCAGCTCGGCGTTCTCGCGCTCCAGGCGCGAGGTCTGGGCCGCCAGCTCTTCGGTCCGGCGCAACTCACGCTCCAGCTCCTGTTCCCTGCTGTCGTCGAAGGCGCTCATGAGCCTCTCGCCAGTGTTCGTCACCGGCGAGAGGATCACGGCGAAGACGCTCCTGACAGGCTGTAATACCTCGGCGGCCCCAAGCTGGACCGTGTGCAGGGGCCCACATTCGCCACCCTGCTCGCAGTCACCCTCTTTCACGAAGACCGTGAACAGCGCGAGGCTTGCCACGCAGAGGATCAGCAACGTGGCGAGGCCGCTAACGGCGCCTGGTTTCTTCTGTCCCACCCTCTCGCCCGCTAGGCCGACGCGAGGGCGCTGCGGTAGAAGTCGATCTCTTCCAGCGACCTCCCGCTGCCTATAGCGACGCACATCAGGGCATCATCAGCAACATGGACAGGGATCCCCGTCTCGCGCCTCAGCCGCTCGTCGAGGTGCCGCAGCAGAGCCCCGCCGCCGGCGAGGATCATGCCACGGTCCATGATATCCGAGGCGAGCTCGGGGGGCGTGCGGTCTAGCGTGTCGCGCACGGCCGCGAGGATCGCGTCGACCGGCACGCTTATGGCCTCCCTGACCTCCTCGCTCGTGATCACAACGGTCTTGGGCAATCCTGTGACGAGGTCCCGGCCCCGGATCTCGGCCGACTCCTCCTCCTCCAGCCGGAAAGCGCTGCCCAGCTCTATCTTGAGCTGCTCGGCGGTCTGCGTGCCGATGGCGAGTTTGTACTCCTTCTGGATGTAGGTGGAGATTGCCTCGTCTATGTCGTCCCCGGCGATGCGGATGGAGGACTTTGTGACTATGCCGCCGAGGGAGAGGACGGCGACCTCGCTGGTCCCGCCACCAACGTCAACGACCATCGACCCTTGCGCCTCGTTGACCGGCAGGCCCGCCCCTATGGCCGCGGCCAGCGGCTCCTCGATGGTGTAGGCCTGCCTGGCTCCCGCCGACTCCGTCGCCTCCTTTACAGCCCTCAGCTCAACGCCCGTGACACCAGATGGCACGCACACGACGACGCGCGGTCCGACGAGCGACCGGAAGAGCATGCGCTGGGGCTGCACCTTGCGAATAAAGTACGCGAGCATCTTCTCCGTGATCTCGAAGTCCGCGATGACGCCGTCCTTGAGGGGCCGCATGGCGACTATGTTGCTCGGCGTGCGCCCCAGCATGCGCTTCGCTGTGGACCCTACGGCCACGACCTTATCCGTCTTGGTGTCTATCGCGACCACCGAGGGCTCGGACAACACGATCCCCCGCCCCTTCACGAACACCAGAGTGTTCGCCGTGCCAAGGTCTATAGCTATGTCCCTCCCGAATAATCCTCCGAACATACCCTACCCATCCTCTGTTTCGAACTCCCCCAGCGGCCCTACCCCGACCCTAGAGTATTCCGTGCTCCTTCATACTAAAGTACCCGTCGCCCAGGATCACGTGGTCCAGAACCTCGATACCTATAATCTCGGAGGCCTCCTTGAGCCTCCTGGTGACCTCACGGTCCTCACGGCTAGGCCCGACCCTGCCGCTGGGGTGGTTGTGGGCGAGGATCACGCCCGCCGCGCTGGCCCGGATTGCCGGTTTGAATACCTCCCTGGGGTGAACCAGAGACGCCGAGAGCGTTCCGACCGAGACCGTGGGATAACTCAGTACCTCGTTCTTGGTGTTCAAGAGCACGACGACGAAATTCTCCCGGTCGAGATGGGCTATCCGCCCCCTCAAAAGACCGTCAACGTCCTCGGGCGATGATATCACGGGCCGTCCGGGGTTGCGAACCCTCCCGAGGCGCTTGCCGAACTCCACAGCGGCCAGAACGATGCACGCTTTGGCCTCCCCGATCCCGTGTACTTTCCGCAAGTCGTGCACCATAGACCCGTGTAATCCGAAGAGCCCGCCACTCTCCGAGATCACCTGCTGCCCGAGCTCGACAGCGGTCTGCTCCCGGCTGCCGATCCCAAGCAAGATCCCGAGCAACTCCGCCGCCGAGAGCGCCTCGGGACCTTCAGCCAGAAGCCGTTCCCTGGGCCTGAGCTCGGGCGGAAGCTCCTTGATGGTGTACCGCCGACGATCCATGTTCGTATATTATGTTATACCGAGGATGGGGTCAGGGGTGGGGGATGCCGGCGTTGGCTAGCATGCGTCCGGTCAGGGTCAGGGGTAGGCCGACTACGTTGGTGTAGTCGCCGCCGATCCACTCTATGAAGGAGCCTGCCCTGCCCTGGATAGCGTAGCCCCCGGCCTTGCCTACGCCCTCCCCGTATCGGGCGTAGGAGGCTATGCGTGGTGCGTCGAGGTTCTGGACCTTTACCGTGGTTACAGCGTGGCTGACGGCCAGGTCGTCGCCCTTCAGGACGGCGACCCCGGAATAGACCTCGTGGGCGCGGCCTTGCAGGAAGCCAAGGAACCTTGTGACATCATCTCCGTCTCTGGCCTGGCCGAGGATACGTTCGCCTGCCGGGAGGTTCGGCAGGTAGACGATGGTATCGGCCGCGAGGACGACCGTTTCGGGGTCGCGTTCGATGGCCAGCGCCTTGCCGCTCGCGTTGGCATTTACGGTCTCTACGGGGTCATCCAGGGTTACTTCGGGGAAACCGCTCTTCTGGGGCTGGAATTCGTAGCCGGCGGTGCGGAGCAGGTCCACCCGCCGGGCCGACTCGGAGGCCAGGACGAAGTGCACGACCTGGGATCAGGTGCCGAAGAAGAGGCCCAACTCTCGCCCGGCGCTCTCTGGGGAGTCGGAGCCGTGGACCAGGTTGTCGGGCATGCTGAGGGCCAGGTCGCCCCTGATGGTGCCAGGGGCCGCCTCGGCGGGGTTGGTGGAGCCCATCAGGGATCTCATCACCTTGATGGCACCTTCGCCCCTGACCCGAATGGCGACCACGGGGGTCGAGGTGATGAAGTCCACAAGCTCGTCGAAGAACGGCTTCTCGCGGTGTTCGGCGTAGTGCTCCTCGGCCAGCTCGCGGTTTACGTCCATCAGCTTCATGTCGGCGATGTCAAGGTCCTTCGCCTCCATGCGGCGGATGATCTCGCCGATCAGCTTGCGGCGCACGCCGTCGCCTTTAATCAGTACCAGGGTATCTTCCATTATCTTCTCCTTATCTTGTTATCGTCTGGTCGCTGCGCTGGTCAGTGCCGCAGTAGGGGCACGTCTCCCATTCCATGTTCAGGGGCCTGTCGCACTTCTCACAGGGTTTCTTTAGTTCCCATCTACACGAGGGGCAGACCAGGAAATCCTTCTCGACCATGTTGCGGCAGTTGGGGCAAAGCAGCACGCTGTTCCTGAGCTCGCGCTCGAGCACGGCCGTCTCGAGCTCGCGCTCGCGGGACTCGTCCAGGTACTCGTGGGGACGCACTATGAGGTAGATGAGGGTTCCCACGTAGGGGAAGACGACCGCCACCAGACCCCACAACAGGCGTACGGCCCCGCGTCGGGTGGCGTCGGCGAACGTCCAGTAGACCAGGGCCAACCACAGAACCACGAACAGTAGCGCCACCAGCTGCCCGGAGATCCTGAGGATCGGGCTCGCCAGAAAGTCGGAGACCATCTGAAACGGGTCCTGCAGCAGCGCGATAGACGAGATCATAGGAAAAGCCTCATAGGATAAACCTTATCATCACGACGTAGCCCATAACAAAGGACGTCACGGCGACCAGGGTGAGCAGCACCAGCAACGGCCCGGCGCCCCTACTCTTCACGTAGCCACCTGGAGACGGGCGCGATGGTCGAGAGCGATCCGGTGACCAGCACCACACCACCGGTCTCTCCCATCGCTTTCACCGCCGCACCCAGCGCTTCTACAGGATCAGGCACCACCAGGGCTCTCCTCCCTTCAAGATCGAGGGGGTTATGCTCGCTTCCGACCCTCCCCGGGTCGGAGGCCCTCTCACCCTCGGGCCGTGTTAGCACGATCATCTGGGCCTCACGGACGAACCCGGAGAGCATACCCGCAGCGTCCTTGTCCCGCAACACCCCGAAGACG
>DASUPX010000092.1:0-7213 GCA_036280905.1 Rubrobacter sp.
GGCGGACAGAAGCAGCGCCTCGCCATAGCCTCGGTGCTCGCCATAGAGCCGCGCATCCTGTGCCTGGACGAGCCAACCACGGACCTCGACCCCGGTGGCAAGCGTGGTATCTTCGAGATCGCCGAGGACCTCAAGGACCGCGACGACGTCACCCTCATAGTCGTCGAGCACGAGACCGAGGAGACCCTGGATGCCGACCGCATCATCATCATGAGGGACGGCGAGATAGTCGCCGACAGGCCGGCGAGGGAAGTGCTGCGGGACGTGGAGTTGCTGGAGCGATCGAGCGTCATGCCGCTGCAGGTGACACGCTTCTTCCACGAGATGGGACTGTGGCAGGGCACGTTGCCGCTCACGCCGCAGGAGGGCATAACGGAGTTCGGGCGCCGGGGCTGGCGGGTGAACCGGGATCTCCACGAGCGCCTCGTCGAGGCTGATGCCAGGAGGGAGAAGAGCTACGGGGAGCCCGTCATCCGGGTCAAGGGCCTGACGCACCGCTACGCCAACGGGGTGGTCGCCCTCGATGGCGTGGACCTCACGGTCAGGAGGGGCGAGTTTCTGGCCGTGCTCGGGCAGAACGGGTCTGGCAAGACCACGCTTGTCAAGCACTTCAACGGCCTTCTCGAGCCTACCGCCGGCACGGTCAGGGTGGGGGAGGGCGAGACTTCGGAGCAGGGGCTGCGCCAGCTTGGCCGGACCGTCGGGTACGTGTTCCAGAACCCCGACCACCAGATCTTCTCGGACACCGTCGGTGAGGAGGTGGCCTTCGGGCCAAAGATCCGGGGCCTCAAGGAGGACGAGATCCAGGAGCGGGTGGAAGAGGCGCTCGCCGCCGTTGGGCTGGAGGGCCGCGGCGGGGAGGACCCGTTCGGGCTCACCAAGGGCGAGCGCCAGCGCGTCGCCGTGGCGAGCGTGCTCGCCGTGCGCCCCGAGGTTCTGATCCTGGACGAGCCGACCACGGGCCTCGACTACGCCGAGCAACGCAGCATGATGGACCTGGTCAGGAGCCTGAACGAGGCTGGCTCCACGATCATTGTGGTCACCCACACCATGTGGGTCGTTGCCGAGTACGCCCACAGGGCCGTCGTCGTGAGGGAGGGTGAGATCTCCCTCCGGGGAACGGTCAGGGAGGTCTTCGCCGAGGAGGACGACCTCAGGGAAGCCTACGTCAGGCCGCCTCATATAGTCACCCTTGGCAACATGCTTGGCACCACGGTCCTCTCCGTAGAAGAGATGATGGCCGTGACGGAGGAGGGGTAGTGGACCCTTTCCTCTACCTCGACCGAGACACCTGGGTCCACCGTCTGGACCCGAGAACCAAGATGTTGCTGCTCGTCGGGACCTTCGTGCTCGCGTTCCTTTTCGTCAACCCGCTCTACGGGCTAGCGGTCCTGGCTATCGTCCTGCTCTTCGGCGCGGCGGCGAGATCACTCGCCAACCTCAAGCGCGTGAGGTTCATCCTCGTCATGATCGGGCTCGTCACGGTAGTGCTGTGGTCCGTCTTCGCCCAGGGAGAGACGCACCTCTTCCTGTTCGTCGAGTGGGAGTCCCTTCTGTACGGGCTTGGGGTCGCCCTTCGGATAGACGCCACCATCGTGGCCGGCATGATCTTCCTCTCGACCACACGCAACGAGGAGATAGCCACGGGCCTCGTCCGCCTGGGCCTTCCCTACCGCTTCGCCTTCGCCGTTTCCACGGCCCTTCGGCTCGTGCCAACCATAGCGGCCACGGGCGCGACCATAAGCCAGGCCCAGCGCTCCAGGGGCCTGGATCTCGAGTCAGGCAACATCTTCCAGCGGGTCCGCAAGAACACGCCGCTCCTGATACCCGTCTTCGTATCGACCATCCGGTCGACGAACGTGTTCAGCATGGCCCTCGAGTCGAAGGGCTTCGGCGCGAGCGCCCAGCGCACCTATCTCCTGGACCTCGCGATGACGCGCCGGGACTGGCTTGTACTTGCGGCCTTCGTACTACTGCTGGCGGCCGCGGGCGCCCTGCGCCTCCTTGGCCTCGGCGGCCTCGAAGGCGTAACCAGGTGATGGAAGGAGCCGGGGGAAGATGACGGCGTCTGGTAGGCGGCTGGATTATCTGTCGCGCCACAAGGGTATTGGCAAGAAGGTCGGGGTTGGAAGCCCCGGAGCAGGTTCCGTACGATCGCAGGGAGGACCATGAAAGAGATCTTTACGATGTGGCGGCATACTCAGATGGTGGTGCTCGTGGCCCTGAGCGCCGCGATCTACGCGGCCGTCCTGATACCGTTCAAGGGGTTCACCATAGTGCCCGGGTTCACGGAGGTACGCCCGGCCAACGTGTTCCCGTTCGTCTTCGGGCTCCTCTTCGGGCCGGCGGGCGCGTGGGGGGCCGCCATCGGGAACCTCATAGGCGACTTCTTCGGGACCCTTGGCATCGGTAGCGTCGCCGGGTTCATCGGCAACTTCTTCCTCGGCTTTCTTCCTTACAAGATGTGGCACACGTTCTTCCGGCGCGGGGAGAACATGGAGCCAAACGTCAACTCCGGCAAGAAGCTGGCCGTCTACGCGGCCGTGGTCGTGCTCGCCTCCGCCGTCTGCGCGGTCTGGATCGCCTGGTTCAACGACCTCATCGGCTTCGTGCCTTTCGCGGCCCTGGCCTCGATCATCACGGTTAACAACGCTATAGCCGGGCTCGTGCTCGGCCCCATCCTGCTGCTGGTACTCTACCCGCGCGTCAAGCGCTGGGGGCTCTTGTGGACGGAGATCATGCTCCCCGAGGAGGTCCCGGCCGCCCGCTTTGGCCTGCTTGCAAACGCCCTGGTCTGGATCGGCGGCCTCGGCGGCCTCATCGTCGGCCTCATCCTCGGGCTCGGCCTGTTCGGCCAGGGGCTCGCCGCCGCGGGCTTCGCCACCGAGGCCGCCGGCGTGACGCTTGGCCTGATCCTCATCCCGTTCCTGGCCCTCGTCGTCGTGGGCAGCGCGATGCTGGGTGGCCGCGAACAGGTCGAGGCAACCGAGCAGCTGATGGAGCACGAAGGATCGGAGGTTTGAGGTAAAGATATGCAGGATTCCGTAGTCAAGGACCCGGCGCTCGCCCCTGACGGCCACAGAAAGATCGACTGGGCCGCCGAGCACTCGCCGGTCCTGAACACCGTTCGCGACAACTTCTTGAACGATGGCACCTTCGATGGCCTCGGCGTTGGCGTCTGCCTGCCCATCGAGGCGAAGACAGCCTACCTGACGGTCGTGCTGGCCGAGGCCGGGGCGGATGTGGCCGTCGCCAGCCCGGGCCCGTTCTTCGTGCAGGACGACGTGGCCGCGGCGCTCGCAGAGCGTGGCGTTACCGTCTACGCCTCCTCCGAGAGCGACCCCGAAGACGCCGAGCGCGAGCTCGAGCGCGTGATCGACCGGGTGACGGACGGCCGGGACGCCGTGCTGATCGACGACAGGGCGGGCCTGGCGCGCCTGGCCCACATCACGCGGGCAGAGCGGCTGGACCGCATCAGGGGGGTCTCCGAGGAGACGACTAGCGGGGTTGCCAAGTTCAGGGCTATGGAGCGGGAGGGCGTACTCGAGTTCCCCGCGATCGCGGCCAACGACGCGAGGTGCAAGTACCTCTTCGACAACCGCTACGGCACGGGCCAGTCGACGCTGACGGCAATCATGCAGAACACCAACCTGATGATCGGGGGCAAACGCCTCGTCGTGCTCGGCTACGGCTGGTGCGGCAAGGGCATCGCCCGCTACGCCGCCGGCCTCGGCGCCCGCGTCTCCGTGTGCGAGGTCGACCCAGTCCGCGGCCTGGAGGCCTACGCCGACGGCTTCGACGTACTACCAGCCCTCGAGGCCGCGGAAGTGGGGGAGATCTTCATCACGGCCACAGGCAGCTCCGGCGTGCTCACCGAGAAACACTTCGAGAGGATGCGGGACGGGGCCATCCTGGCCAACGCCGGCGCGGTGGACGTGGAGATAGACGTGGACGGCCTCAGGAAGGCGGCAAGAGATACCCGCGAGGTCCGTCGCAACGTCGAGGAGTTCGTCGCGGCAGACGGCCGCAGGCTCTACCTCGTGGGGCGTGGCATGGTTGTCAACCTGACGGCGGGCGACGGGCACCCCATCGAGATCATGGACCTCACCTTCGCCATCCAGGCTCTCTGCGCCTACCGCCTCGCAAACGAGCACGCCTCTATGGAGAACCGCGTGCACCTGCTCCCCGCAGAGATAGACGACGAGGTCGCCCGTACCAAGCTGGCAACCGTGGGCATGTCCGTCGACGCCCTGACCCCTGAACAAGAACAGTTCCTGACCGCCTGGCGAGACTGACGGCGCAACGCGCCGTCACGACTGTCAGCAACAACAAAATAGCTGAAAGCTGACGGCTAACAGCTTTCAGTCCGCCGCGTTGACCAGATAGCCTTCGTTATTGGGTGGGCCGTAGACGAAGCCCTGGAAGTAGGCGCCGGCGGCGGTATTGAAGATGAGCGCGCCGCCCCTGTAGTTCAGGAAGTCTTCGGAGTCTATGAACTCGACGGAGACGGAGTCGAGGTCGGCGTAGCGGACCTTCAGGTCGCGGGCGATGAGCGTGAGGTCCGACTCCGTGGTGGCCCTGGTGTCAACCGTCAGGGTCGCCCCTCTGGCGCCATCGCGCTCGGTCTTGTAGGTCTCCAGGATCCGGTAGTCGGGCACGTCGTCAGGCCGCCGGAAGCTCCCGATGCTGACGTCCGGAGGGTCGGGGGTTGTGTAATCCCTCCCCACGGCCACGTAAGGCTCCGGGGCGGAACGCAGCTCCGGGGGCTCGACGGCGGATATCCCCCCGGCACCTGGGGACCAGAGCAAGAAGACACCGGCCACCAGCAGCGCCGTGGAGGAGGCGAGGTACAGGATGAACCGGGCCCTGGTGAGCATGAGGAAGAGTTTAGCCCCATGCGCGATGTAAAGCTCACACCATACGGCTTGCAAGATGTATTAGACTATATGTGTATGAGAGTTCGCATTCGGGAGGAGCGTTTCTGATGGCTCGAAGAACGTATGATGTGGTGATAGTCGGCTCGGGTCCCGCGGGGTACACGGCCGCCCTCTACGCGTCAAGGGCGAACATGAAGGTGCTGGTTTTCCAGGGTTTCGAGAGCGGCGGGCAGCTGATGCTGACCTCCGACGTGGAGAACTACCCGGGCTATCGCGACGGCGTGATGGGCCCCGAGATGATGGACGACTTCGAGGCCCAGGCCGCCCGTTTCGGGGCCGAGATGCGCCCGGACAACGTGGAGCGGGTGGACTTCTCGGAGCGACCCTTCAAGCTGTGGCCCGAGGATAGCGAAGCTGACGAGCCCGTCCTGGCCAGGGCCGTGATCATAGCTACCGGCGCCAAGGCCAAGTGGCTTGGCCTCGAGAGCGAGCAGCAGCTCATGGGCAAGGGCGTGAGCGGGTGCGCCACCTGCGACGCCTTCTTCTACAGGGGCAAGAAGGTCGCCGTCGTCGGCGGGGGAGACACGGCCATGGAAGAGGCCGGTGTCCTCGCCAAGTTTGCCGATGAGGTCTTCCTCATACACCGTCGCGACGAGTTCAGGGCGTCCAAGATCATGCTCCAGAGGGCCGAGAACAACCCCAAGATCACCATCCTGACCAACACGGTCGTGGATAACATCCTGGGCGATGACTCGGTGGAGGGCGTTCGCCTCAGGAACACCGAAACCGGCGAGGAGCAGACCATAGAGCTGAGCGGCTTCTTCACGGCCATCGGCCACGCCCCCGCGACGAGCCTCTTCGAGGGCCAGGTCGAGATGGACGAGGCGGGCTACGTCCTGCAGAAGGAGCACACCATGACCAGCGTCCCCGGCGTGTTCGCCGCTGGTGACGTCTCCGACACGCGCTACCGTCAGGCCGTCACGGCAGCCGGCGACGGCTGCCGCGCCGCCATCGACAGCGAGCGCTGGCTCGAGGAGCGGGGCGAGGCCGAGGAGGCGGAAGACCCCGCGGTATGGACCGCCGAGAAGGACACGGCCAACCTGTAGAGACGGGTCTCAAACCAGCCCACCACAACCCGGACCCGCCCGGACAGACGACGCCCCCGGCAACGACGCCGGGGGCGTCCTCGCGAGGAACGCCTGGTCCGCCGACGCGCCACCGTGCAGGTTTAGCTACCATGTAGCCGCCGGGGGCGTAGATATTGCGGAAGGCGTGGGTATATGCACATCGAGGTGGAGACCAGGAACGTCGATGGACGGGTTACCGCGCTCGGCACGGCCGAACAGTTCACGCTGGTGGTGGACCGTCCCACCGAGGGCGGGGGCGAGGGGCTCGGCTTCAACGGCGGGCAACTGCTGTACCTCGCGGTCGCCGGGTGTATCTCCAACGACCTCTTCCGCGAAGCCAGGACGGACGGTATCGGGCTCGAGAGCGTCAGGGTAAAGGTGGGTGGAGACTTCGCGGGCGAGCCGTCGGTCTCGGAGGAGATCCTCTACGAGGTCGAGCTGGAGGGCGACGCCCCGGAAGAGAGGCTCCAGGCCCTGGTGGACAGGGTGGATGAGATAGCCGAAATCCCAAACTCGCTCCGGCAGGGAACGCGGGTACGCCTGGCAAGGTCGAGCCTGACGGGGAATCAAGGCGATCCGTCCGATTACGTGATGCTGGTTCGCCGCGCATAACACGCGAACCATCCCTCGATGGCCCCCTACACAGGCTTCTTGCGTCCTAGCACGTGGATGAGGCGGCCAACGGATCTGTAAGGATCCCTCTTGCCGCCCTCCCACTCCAGCTCCAGGATCTCGGGCAGGTGCTCGTCTGGCGTGCTGTCTTCGAGATGGTCCGTGAAGACCCGCACCCCGTACCACTGCTCGACCGCGAGGCCGGCTTCGGCGAAAGCCGCGGACAGTCCTCCGACCGTATCGCCGCGCGTCATCACCCCGAGCCGTCCCCTGTCCCTGTCCGTTCCGAGCGCGGAGAGCGCGTCCCGGTAGCGTCCTGCGAGGGCGGGCCGCGTGGCAAGGGCCGAGGCGTTCTTTGTCAGGACGGAGACGAGTCCCCCGGGACGGGCCAGGCTGGAGAGAGCCCGGATCATGGGCCGCGCGTCCTCCAGGTACATGAGCACGCCGTGGCACAGCACCGCGTCGAACCTCTCTCCGCCGAGCGCCTCTTGCGCCCGCTCGCCCGTGCCCTCGACGAGCCGCAACAGACTACGGGCGTCCTGGTCCTCCGCAGCGAGCCTCCGGCGCGCTTCGTCGAGCATCTCGCGGGAGGGGTCG
>DASUPX010000093.1:0-5481 GCA_036280905.1 Rubrobacter sp.
AAACTGCTGCGAGTGGCGTACGTGAAACGTCGACGTGGAACGTGGCTCTACTTTCAGGCCCACCTGCAGGCTTCGGCTGCCCAAACGGGGTCAGGGTCGTCGAGGCTTCCTGAGGCCTGCAGCCTACTTAATCGCGGCCTGGTCCGGAGTGTGGGTCGCGGCTGTTTTGTGGCGAGTCTTCCTCCCCATCGTCGTTCGCGTGGTCACGTCCGGCCTCACCTATTACGCGGATCATGATTGGGACTGCGACGATGGCGATTATTGCCAGCACTAGCAGCGAGACTATGGCTATGGACAATGTTCTTCCTCCCCGGGAGGGTTTAGAGGCCGCCGGGTTTTTTCTACCCCGGCGGCCTGTAGATTACTCCCTGTAGAGGGTGTGGTCTGTTAGCTGCTCCGGGACTTGCCGATGTCGCCGCTTTCGGCGATCCTGGCGAAGTTTCCAAGGTCCTCGGTAAGGCTCCGCTCCGGGTTGGAGAGGGCGTTGGCGACGGTCTCACCGACGGCCCCACCGGGCGGATCGGCGTAGTTCATCGTCACCTCTACGCTGGTGCGGCTCGGCGTAACCTCTTCGAAACGGACCTCACCGCTCGTCATGACCTCGCCGTCGACGGTGTTCCAGCCTATGCCGCGGTTCGGGTTCATCTCGGTGGTCCTGGCGTCGAACTCCACGCTCGTGCCAAGGGGCCCCTTTACCTTCCAATGGCTGGTGTCCTGGCCCGTCATCGTGACCTCTTCGATGTTGGACATGAAGCTCGGGAAGTTCTCGAAGTTGGACCAGTATTCGTAGACGTCCTGGACCGGTGCGTCTACTTCGATGCTTTCGTGTACGCGCTGTGCCACGGCTTTCCTCTCTGTTGCTTGGTAGTCTAGTCTTGCCCATGAGGGTGCCAGACCCAAACATCTTTTTATGTGAAGTGCGCTACTGACCTTGTAACTTTTTGTAAGCCCCGCGCAACTGGGGGTCCCTATCGAGTATCTGGCCCCTGGAGAGGTCGCTGGCGCTATCTGGTGTGATCTGGTCGTCTCCGTTCCGTAGCGGCACCTTGACGTCGGGTTCTATGCCCGTTTCGCGGATAAAGTCCCCGTCTGGGGTCAGCCACTCCGCGACGCCGAGCAGGATAGAAGAGCCATCCCTGAGGACGAACTCGGAGAGCACGGTGCCGGTGCCGTAGGTGGTCTCCCCTATCACGGTCGCCCGGCCGTTGTCTCGCAGGGCGCCGGCCAGGATCTCGGCGCTCGACGCCGAGGCCCCGTTGACCAGGACCGTAAGCGGCGCGTCCGTGGACTCCGGGTCGCCTTCGACCTTGATCTCCTGACGCTCTCCCGAGGCGTCTTTCCTGATGTACACGACGCTGCCTGGCTCCAGAAAGTACCCCGCCATCTCGACGGCCTGGTCGAGCCTCCCTCCCGGGTTGTTCCTCAGATCCAGGACAAAGCGTTTCGCCCCAGCCGCCCGGGCCTTCTGGAAGGCGTCCTGAAGTTGCTCGGCGCTGCCGTCGGAGAAAGACGAGAGGAGCACGACGGCCACGTCGGAGTCGGGGATCATGGCCCACGTGACCGCGGGCGAGTCGATCTCCGCGCGCCGCAGGTCGTAGGTCTGTTTCTTTCCATCGTGGAGGACGGTCAAGCCGACCTCCGTCCCAACAGGACCCTTGACCTTCTCGACGACCTCAGAAACGTCGTCGCCTCTCACGCTCTTGCCATCCACGGCGACCAGCACGTCGTCGGCGCTGATACCAGCCTTCTCGGCCGGAGAGTCCTGTATCGGGGCGGCGACCACGATCTCGCCCTTCTCTTGCTCCAGCTGGACCCCGATGCCCACGTACGTTCCAGAGAGGCTCTGATCGTTCTGCTTGCGCTCCGCCGGGGTCAGGAAGCGCGTGTGCCCTCCGTCGCCCAGCGTCCCGAGCATGCCCTTGATCGCCCCGTAGGTCTCCTGCGTGGGGTCGATGTCCTGCTGGTCCACGTAGTTGTTCCTGACCACGTCGAGCGCCTCCGCATAGAGTGCCACGCTCTCCCTGTCCCGGGCGTCAAGCGTCGCCGGGCTCTGCGCCCGCCCCAACCAGAAGCCCCCGAACGCCACCGCGAGCAGAACCACGACGCCAACGAGCACCCGACCAACCGAGTTCCGCAGCTCACGCCTACTCCGGGTATCTTTCCACACGCGACGATTGTATCTCAGCACGCTCGGGCTAACGCCTCCGCTTGTCAGAACGGCGCCTGCAGCGCCTTGTCGGCACGCTCGGCTTCGCCTCGCTTTCGGCTAGTCGTCTCTCTCCCTCACGGCAAGCCAGGTATGAGGCTTTCCTGCACAGCGATATTCCCTGTGCGAAGGGTGCGGGCCGCAGCGGGATCTAGCTGACAGCGAGCCAGGCGCAGCCGGGCGATGCGTGCCGACAAGCGAGGGCGCAAGCCCGAGCGTGCTGACGAGCGCAGGCCGAAGGCCGGAGCGTGCGCGCGCGGAGGCGGAGCCGTAGCGTGCTCTAGGCTTCTTCTATGCGTTGGCCCGGCTGGACGGGGAAGAAGCAGGCTGCCTGGTGATTCTCTTTGTCCTGTGTTTCGAGAGCGGGTTCCTGTTGCGTGCACTCGTCCTGGGCCCGGGGGCATCGGGTGTGGAATGAGCAGCCTTGCGGCGGGTTGGCGGGAGAAGGTACGTCGCCGGAGAGGACCACACGCTGGCGTTCGCGTTCCTTCTGGGGATCCGGGACGGGGATGGCCGAGAGAAGGGAGGCGGTGTACGGGTGGCGGGGCTCGTTGTAGAGCGTGTCCCTGTCGGCGATCTCCACGATCTTGCCGAGGTACATGACCGCGACGCGGTCGGAGATGTGCTTCACCACGGAGAGGTCGTGGGCGATGAAGACGTAGGTCAGGTCGAACTCCTGTTGCAGGTCTTGCAGGAGGTTGATGACCTGGGCCTGGATCGAGACGTCGAGGGCCGAGACGGGCTCGTCGCAGATTATGAGGCGCGGGTTCAGGGCGATGGCCCTGGCGACCCCTATCCTCTGGCGCTGCCCCCCCGAGAACTCGTGCGGGTAGCGGTTGTAGTGCTCGGGGCTCAGGCCGACCACCTCGAGCAGCTCCTGCACGCGCTTTTTGCGGTCGCCGCCGATGTCGTGGGTTCTCAGGGGCTCGGAGACGATGTTGCCCACGGTCATGCGGGGGTTGAGGCTCGCGTAGGGATCCTGGAAGACTATCTGCATGTTTCTGCGTACGTCGAGCATGCGCTTGCGGTCGTAGCCCAGGATGTCCTCGCCGTCGAAGAGTACCTCTCCCTCCGTCGGCTCCAGGAGGCGCAGGATCAGGCGGGCGAGCGTGCTCTTGCCGCAGCCCGACTCGCCGACGAGGCCAAGCGTCTCCCCGCGCCGCACGGCGAGGTCCACGCCGTCCACGGCCTTGACGTGTCCGACCGTGCGCTGCAACAAACCGGCCCTAATAGGGAAGTGCATCTTCAGGTTTCTGGTCTGGAGCAGGAAGCCTCCGGCGTGGCCGTTGGTCTCCGGGTTGGCCTGCGCGTTCTCGGTCACGAGCCGACCCCCAGCTCCTCGTCTACCCTGCTCTTGTTCTGCTCGATCTCCTCGACGGAGAGGATGCACGCCGCCTTGTGGTCCGGTTTCTTCTCTTCGAGCTCGGGGTCCTTCCGGTGGCACTCGTCCTTGACGAACGGGCAGCGGGGGCTGAAGTTGCATCCGTCGGGGAGAAAGATCAGTGACGGAGGCGTCCCCTCTATGGGGAGAAGCCGCACGTCGCCGGCGGTGTCCAGGCGAGGCAGGGACCTGAGGAGCGACCACGAATAGGGCATCAGGGGATCGTAGAAGACCTCGTCCGTGGTGGCCTGCTCCACGGCCCGGCCGGCGTACATCACCATCACGTTGTCGGCGAGCTGCGAGACAACGCCGAGGTCGTGCGTGATCATGATGATGGCCGTGCCGTACTTCTCCTGCAGGTCGACCATCAACTCCAGTATC
Organism: Rubrobacter sp.; assembly: GCA_036280905.1. Classification (GTDB taxonomy): domain Bacteria; phylum Actinomycetota; class Rubrobacteria; order Rubrobacterales; family Rubrobacteraceae; genus Rubrobacter_D. The sequence goes on from DASUPX010000093.1 coordinate 3,969, forward strand.
TGCGCCTGGATCGTCACATCGAGGGCGGTCGTCGGCTCGTCCGCTATCAGGACCTTCGGGTTACAGGAGAGCCCCATGGCGATCATGGCCCGCTGGCGCATGCCGCCGGAGAACTGGTGCGGGTACTCCCTGACCCTACGCTCGGGGTTGGCGATACCCACGTCCCTCAAGACCTGTACTGTCTTCTCATCGGCCTCGCTCTTGGAGAGGTTCTGGTGGATGCGGATGGCCTCCCGGATCTGGTTTCCAACGGTGAAGACCGGGTTCAGGCTCGTCATGGGGTCCTGGAAGATCATGGCTATGTCGTTGCCCCGGATGGCCTGCATCCGCTTGTCAGAGGTCTGGAGCAGGTCCTGATCCTCGAACAGGATCTCACCCTCCGGATACTCCGTCGGCGGTTGGGGGTTGAGCTGCATGATGGAGAGGGCCGTGACGCTCTTGCCGCTCCCCGACTCCCCGACTATCCCCAGGGTCTCCCCCGCCTCCAGCGAGAACGAGACCCCGTCGACCGCCTTCACGACCCCATCATGGGTCTTGAAGTGAGTCTTCAGGTTGTTCACTTCCAGCATAGCCACAGGCTACTCCTCGCTCTCCAGGTGGCCGTTCCATGGAAAAGAGTACAGGAGGAGAAGGCTACAGGCTACAGGCCTCGGGCGACAGGTGTTTTTGCTGATACCTGTAACCCGATGCCTGGCGCCTTGACCCACCCGGATTACTCTCTCCGAAAGCATCACGCTAGTCGTAGGTTCTGGGGTCGAGGGCCTCGCGGACGCCGTCGCCGAGCAGGTTGAAACCGAGCACGGCGAAGAAGATGGCCATACCGGGGAAGAACGCCATCCACCAGGCCGTCGATAGGTAGGACTGGGCCTGGAAGAGCATGGACCCCCAGCTCGGGTCCCCCGGTTCGGCACCGAGCCCGAGAAAAGAGAGGGTCGCCTCGGCGATGATCGCGTAGCCTATCGCAAGGGTCGTCTGCACCAGGAGCGGCGGCAGTGAGTTGGGGAGCACGTGGCGCAGCAGGATCATCGTGTTTCCGGTGCCCGTTGCCTCCGGATGGAGCTAGCGTCCCACGGCGTAGCCCTGCATGCCCCTCGGGTTGGCCGCCCCTCGCATGGACCCGTCCCGGGTATCCCTGCTTACGGCGGAGATCCTGCCGAGAGACCAACCGTCTACCACATCCACATCGTGGTCTCTGGCGCGCAGCCCGGCCACGACGTCCGGCCCTATTCTGTCCTCGACCATGATCCTGCCGGGCGCCGCCGCGCGCGGGTAGAAGGAGCTCGGGAAGTGTTCGGTGTGGAAGTTCGGCGCGTCTATGGCCTCCTGCAGGTTGAGACCGAAGTGGGCATGAGCCAGGAAGAAATGGAGCGACCACTGGTCCTGCTGGTCGCCGCCGGGTGTACCGAAGGCCAGGTAGGGCTCCCCCTCGCGCAACGCCAGCGAAGGCGTGAGGGTGGTGCGCGGCCTCTTGCCGCCTTCGAGCGAGTTGGGTAGGCCGGCGGTGAGCCAGAAC
>DASUPX010000094.1:0-8161 GCA_036280905.1 Rubrobacter sp.
GGACAAGGAGCGCATCAGAGAGCGCATCGAGGCGCTGCAGGGGCGCATCGATGACGAACCAAAGGGGTTCGGTTGGAAGATGAGGGCCAAGATAGGTGACCGCAAACGTTGGTACGACCTGCCCGAGGAGGTGGAGGGGGGACCATGATCTCCAGATTATTTTCGCGCGAGCCCGATACGAGGGTGTACTTCGCCACAGACATCCATGGTTCGGAGACTTGCTGGCGCAAGTTTCTGAACTCGGGCAAGCACTACGAGGCGAACGTTATGGTCCTGGGCGGCGACATGACCGGCAAGGCGCTCGTTCCAATCGTCCGGGAAGGCAAGGACCGCTGGCACGCAACGCTGCTCGAGAACCGGCGGGAGTTCGACGGCGAAGACGAGGTGAAGGAGTTCGAGAGCTCCGTCATGCGGCGCGGCTACTACCCCTTCCGTACCGATCCCGACCAGATGTCCGAGCTCTCGGAGTCCGAGGAGCTCAGGGACGAGCTCTTCCACAAGGAGATGCTCGGTACCGTGGAGCGCTGGATGCGGATGGCCGACGAGAAGCTCGACGGGACGGGAATAGACTGCTTCGTCAGCCCCGGCAACGACGACCAGTTCGAGGTAGATGAGATCATCTCCAGCGCCAGGCGCGTGCGGCTGGCCGAGGGCGAGGTGGTCGAGTTCGGTGACTTCCAGATGGTCTCGACCGGGTGGTCGAACCGCACGCCCTGGGACACCTACCGCGAGGAGGACGAGGACGACCTCGCCGAGCGGATAAAGAAGATGACCTCCCAGGTGACGGCCCCGCCGGAGAAGACGATCTACAACTTTCACTGCCCGCCCTACGGCTCCGGCCTCGATGACGCCCCGGAGATAGACGAGAACATGCGGCCAAAGCACGGCGGACGCTCGCTCGTGCCCGTCGGCTCCACGGCCGTCAGGGAGGCCATCGAAGAGGGGCAACCAGCCCTCTCCCTGCACGGACACATCCACGAGGCCAAGGGCAACACCCGCATCGGGCGCACGCTGTGCATCAACCCTGGCAGTTCCTACGAGCAAGGACAGTTGCTCGGCGCCGTCGTCAACCTCGACGGCAGCAACAAGGTCAAGCGGTTCGTACTCACCAGTGGATAGAAAGGGAGAATGATGGCGAACAATGCGGCGGGGTCCGACGACCTCTTCCAGCGCAAAGCGACCGGGCTCTTGCGGGGCTGGTCGGTGTGGGACGGCTTCATCTACGCCGCGTTCTCGATCAACCTGATCACGCTCGGGCTCCTGGCGTTCTCTTACGCCCCGTTCGTCCCCGACGGTTCCCTGATACTGGCGATTATCCTCGCCGGCCTCTACCTCATCTTTCAGACCATCACCTACGCCTCCCTCATAGCGGTGATGCCCAGGGCCGGCGGCGACTACGTGTGGACGAGCCGCGTGCTCGGCGGGGGCGTCGGTTTCGTACTCGCTGTGACGGGCTGGTGGTTCATCCTCTGGCACTGGGTGCCCATCTACGCCGACCTCCTGAACAAGGAGGTGTTCGTGCCCCTCGCCGCGCTTTTCGGCCTGGACGGCACGGTCGCTTTCTTCTCCGGAGCCTCGGGGCTCTTCACGGCGTCAATGATCGTCGCCATCGTGGCCTCGCTCTACGTCTCCCTGGGTATGAGGGCCTACGCCCGCATCCAGAAGTTCTGTTTCTACGGCGGGCTCGTGGGGCTCGCCATCATGATCCTGATCCTGCTCTTCAGCTCAAGGGCCGACTTCGTCTCCGCCTACAACTCGGGGGCGCAGGAACTCTTCGGCGCCAGCGGCAACGCTTACCAGGAGACCATCAGGGTCGGCGAGGAGGCCGGTGGCCTCTCCACAGGCAACGCCGTCTACCCGACGTTGCTCCTTATCCCGTTCCTCGCCTTCTTCAACCTGTATTCCAACTGGGGAGCGACGCTCTACGGTGAGGTCAGGGGCGCCTCGGACTTCCGAAAGAACATCTACGCCATGGCCGGGGCCCTGATCTTTACCTCTATCTTCGCCGTCATACTGCTCCTCCTGTTCGCCAAGACGTTCGGGTGGGACTTCTACTACGCTGCCAACGTCAACTTCTGGAACGGGGAAGGTCCGGTCGCCGCGTGGCCGTATCCAGGGTTGCTCACCGCGATGCTCCTCGGTAACCCCGTGTTGCAGGTCCTGCTGGTCGCCGTGCTGTCCCTCTGGTTCTTCGGATGGACCGGGTCTGTGTTTCTCTCCTCCACCCGCGTCGTCTTCGCGACGGCCTTCGACAGGGTGCTCCCGGAATGGGTCTCACGCACCACGAACAACGGCGTCCCCTACGCGGCGCTGCTGCTCATGCTCATACCGTCTATCCCGGTCAGCTACGCCTACGCCTTCGGGGAGAACTTCGCCACCTACGTGCTCGACGCGGTGCTCGTCATCGCCATAACCTTCCTCGGCTCGACCGTCTCGGCGGCCCTGATGCCGTGGCTCAAACCGGATATCTACAATGCCTCCCCGATAGCCAGGTATCGTGTGCTGGGCCTCCCCCTGATTACGGTCGTCGCGGCCGCCTTCGGCGGGTTCCTGCTCTTCTGTCTCTACCAGTGGTTCTTCAACGACCTCTACGGTGTCAACAACGGACAATCCATGATCTACATGCTGATCCTCTACGCCATCGCGTTCGCCATGTACGTCGGGTTCCGCCTGCTCCGCCGCGCACAGGGCATGGACCTGGCGATGGTCTACGACGAGATACCGGAGGAGTAAAGAGCGGTCAGCTATCAGCAGTCAGCAAAAGAAGCTGAAAGCTGACTGCTGATAGCTGAAGGCTTACTTAACCCGAGATGAGGGCTTTGAGCCTGTCCCTTACCGCTTCGATCGGCACGCGCTCTTGTTCGAGGGTGTCGCGGTCGCGGATGGTCACCTTCTTGTCGTCGATGGTGTCGAAGTCGACGGTGACGCAGAAGGGGGTGCCAGCCTCGTCCTGGCGGCGGTAGCGGCGCCCGATAGAGCCGGAATCGTCGTAGGAGAGGCGGTAGTCGCCTTTGAGGTCGTCGTAGAGCTCGCGGGCTATGGTGGAGACCGGTTCCTTCTTGGAGAGCGGGAAGACGGCTGCCTTGGTGGGGGCTATACGCGGGTGTAGCTTGAGCACGGTGCGCGCTTCGCCGTTTACCTCTTCTTCGGTATAGGCGTCGACGAGGAAGGCGAGCATGATCCTGTCGGGACCGACCGCCGGCTCTATGACGTAAGGGGTGTAGCGGTTGTTGGTGGCCTGGTCGAAATACTCCAGGTTCTCACCGGAGTGGGCGGCGTGCTGTTTGAGGTCGTAGTCCGTGCGGTTGGCGATGCCTTCCAGCTCCGACCAGCCGACCGAGGCGTAGTCGTACTCGATATCGACGGTGCGCTTCGCGTAGTGGGAGAGCTTCTCCTGCGGGTGCTCGTAGCGGCGGAGGTTCTCCTCCTTCAGGCCGAGGTTCAGGTACCAGTTGTAACGTTCTTCGATCCAGTACTCGTGCCACTCCTCATCGGTGCCAGGCTCCACGAAGAACTCCATCTCCATCTGCTCGAACTCGCGGGTGCGGAAGATGAAGTTTCCGGGGGTGATCTCGTTCCGGAAAGACTTGCCCTGCTGCGCTATCCCGAAGGGCACCTTTACCCGGCTGGTCTGCAGGACGTTCTTGAAGTTCACGAAGATCCCCTGCGCCGTCTCGGGACGCAGATAGGCGAGGTTCTCGGGCGTCTTGACCGGTCCCATGTAGGTCTCGAACATCAGGTTGAAGGGCCTTACGGGTGCGAAGTCACGTCCCCCGTCGAGGGGGTCCTTGATCCTGTCGTCCTCCTCGATGATCCTGGTCAACTCCTCGGGGCTCATGCCCTCGGCGTCTATGCCCGTCGCGTCCTCGATGAGATGGTCGGCCCTGTAGCGGCGCTTGCTGGTGCGGCTCTCGACCAGCATGTCGTTGAAGGTCGCCGTGTGCCCCGAGGCCTCCCATACCCTGGGGTGCATGATGATTGCGGAATCGAGGCCGACCATGTCCTCGCGCATGTGGACCATGCGGCGCCACCACTCTTCCTTGATGTTCCGCTTCATCTCCACGCCTAGCGGACCGTAATCATAGGAGGAGCGCAGGCCGCCGTAGATCTCCGAACTCTGATACACGAAGCCCCTGCGCTTGCAGAAGGCCACTATCCTGTCCATCGTCACGGTCTGCGCCACGCGGCCTCCGAACCTTGAAGGTCATCACATCAAAAAGTCAAGCGAGTATAAACTGGTCACCCGCAAATTGGGAAGTCGGAGGTCGGAATGGCCAGGCCAGACCGCCCGGTTCCAAACGCCCGGTTCCTCATTCCTGGTTCTCGATTCGATATACTGTGCTGATGGAGACGATGGTCTGGTTCGGTCTCGGCGTGGGGCTCGCTTCCGTTGCGGGGGTGAGGGCTTTCGTGCCGCTCGCGCTTTACGTGCTGTTCGCCGAGCTTGGCTTTATCGTGCCGCCCGACCTCCTGGGCCTGCCCGCCGATTGGACCCTCCTCGGGGTGTTCTCGGGGCTCGCCGTCGTGGAGGTCGTGCTGGAAAAGGTCAGGGCCCTGGATCCCGGGTTTGGCTACGCGATGGTTCTGGTCAGGGCTCTGGCCGGCGCGGCTCTGTTCGAGACCATGTACCAGCCAGGGTCTCTACCTGGCGGAGGGGCAGTGCCCGGCCTCGTGATCGGCGGGGGTATCGCCGCCCTCGTCGCCGTGCTCAAGGTTCTCTCACGTCCCGTCTCAGATGGTGGATCCGCTGGCGTCTCGACCACCTTTCTTAGCGCCATCGAGGACGTGGTGGCGATCCTGGGCGGGATAATAGGGCTCTTTTTGCCATATCTGCCTCTTGTGCTGGTCGCCTTTCTGCTATTCTTCTTCAACCGTATCAGGAGGCGGCGGGGGAGAAAGTACGGGGGCCTCCGCATCCTCGGCGATTAGGGTCCGTCGGCGCTCCAGGAGGGTGCAATGGAAGAGCGGGAGATCACGATCGTCAAGGGGGGCAGGGAGACGCCGTTCTCGCGGGGTATCCTGGCCCAGACTCTTGCCCAGGCCGGGGCGCGTCCAGAGCTTTCCCACCAGATAGCCAGCGAGGTTCGCGCCGAGCTTCTGGCCGAGCAGCTCTACACCGTCGAAGAAGAAGAGGTCCTTGCCAGGGTCAGGAACAAGCTGGTCACGAAGGACGCGATCGTGGTGGGCAGGCTGGACAAGTGGCGCCTCTTGCGCGAGTCGACCGAGCCTATCGTGGTCCTCATTGGAGGTGCTACCGGAGTCGGCACGAGCACGCTTGCCGCCGACGTGGCGAGGCGCCTGAACATCCAGAGCGTGGTTGGCACCGACTCCATAAGGGAGGTGCTCAGGCGCGCCATAAGCCCGGATCTTCTCCCCCTGCTTCACAAGAGCTCCTACGAGATCAAGCGCGAGGACCTGAGGGTGCCGGTCGAGGAGGACGAGATGGTCCTCTACGGGTTCAGGCAGCAGGCCTCCCAGGTGGCAGTCGGGGTCGAGGCCATCGTCGACAGGGGCCTCAAGGAAGGGACCAACCTGGTGGTCGAGGGGGTGCACCTGGTGCCCGAGATCATTCTGAACCGCTACCGCGACCACCCGAACGTCTGCACGCTGGTCGTGTACCTCTCGGAGGAGCACGTACACCGGGCACGCTTCTACATCAGGGCCCTTGGAACGGCGATGCGCCGCCCCGCCGAGGAGTACATCTCCTATTTCCGGGAGATACGCCAGATCCACGACTACATACTGCAGAGCGCGGAGAGGGCCGGCGTGCAGGCGGTGGAGAACGTCTCTATCGAGAACACCTCAGACGCGGCCGTGGAGATCGTGGCCAACAGGGTCTCCGGCATCGCCGAGGAGGCCGGCCGCCGGGCGCCGTCGATGCTCCTCGACGCCGGCACGCCGCGGCAGGGGGTACCCATCACCCGCGCGAAAAGCGGGTAGAATATTCTGAAACCCCCACAAGGAGATAGCGGTGGTGGACAAGCAGCGACTGAGAACCTTCGTGCTCGGCGGCGCCGTGGGTGCCCTGGTGGGCATACTGCTGGCCCCCCGTAGTGGCAGGGAGCTGCGCGGCTCGCTCGCCAACAGGGCCGGTGAGGCCCGCGAGAGGGGCCGCGAGAGCTATTTCGGTGCCCAGGAACAGATGAGGGACCGCCTGGCCGAGGCCCGCGAAGGCTCCCGCAGGCCGCGACCGGACGTCGCCGACCTCGGTGGTTCTCCTTCCCAGGAGGAAGAACCGGAGGTGAGCCGGCCTCACCTCAGGGATGTGTCCAGGGACGTCATCGCTGGCGCCGAAGAGCCCGCCGACGAGGAGAGGTCCGAGGAGCTTCGCAGGAAGGTAAAGGAGACCAGGGAGCGGCTCAGGGGTCGCGAGGGCGGCGAACCTGGCAGGGAGCCATGAAGCCCACCTCCTTCGTGTCAACTGTCGGTGAGATATCGGCCGAAGAGGCGGTCGGGGTCCCGGACCTCGACGCCGTCATCTCCTACTGGACCGAGGACGGATATACCGCCGAGGAATGGTTCCACGAGCTGAACTGCCAGTGGGGGACCGCCGGGTTCGCCCTCAGGCGGGGGGGAGAGGTCCAGGGGTTCGTGGTCTACGCGTTGCCGGAACACCTGAAGGGCGTGGTCCGCTACCCGCTCGCTATCGACGATGAGGCGGTGGTGCTTGCCTACGCGGGGGGGGACCCGCGGACGCGCCGGCGCCTCCTGGTGAGGATGCTCAGGGACCTCAGGCAGAGGGGCTTCTGGAAGGTACAGGCGATCGCCAGCGACCGCGGTCTGTCCAACCATGTTTCAACCTCGTTCTTGCTCGAGAGCGGCTGGCAACCCCTGCACCGCGCCCCTTACAGGATGAGCTACTACACGCTGTTCAACATCGACCTAAAGAGCGCCGTCGAGGTGGGAGAGCTGGCCCGGACGCTCGTCGGGCGCGTGAAGCTGCCCGGCATCCAATCCCCGGTCCCAGGTACCCTGGCCCGCTCCACCGGCGAACAGAGTAGCCGTTAGAGCCGTCAGCGGGTAGCTGACCGCTGATAGCTGACCGCTCTCAAGGCGGCAGGATCACCGTCTTCGTGGTCGAGATGCCGCCTGGGGTGGTCGCTTTGAACTCGAGGATCTCGCGCGCCGGCTCCGAGGCAGGACGTCCCGTGACGTGCTGCTTGGGCTCCGAGAGGTCGAACCCGAAGCGGAGGTTGGTGGCACCGCGTGCCGGGACCCTCGCGACCGAATGCTGATAGTACCGGGAGGCGGAGAGGGCCGTGTTCTCGGAGGAGACCATCAGGGTCACGTTCACGTGGGTCAGGGGTGAGTCGCCCTCGTTTCTGAGCGTAAGATCCAGGTTCTGGTCTGTGCTGGATCTCAGGGAGGCGAGCTGATCCGGGTCCAGTTCAAGCCCCACGAGGGTTTGGGATGCGGCGGCGGGCGGTTTCGGGCTCAGGGTTCTCTCGTCGGGGATGGTGGCGATGTTCGCCAGCAGCAGGAAAGCCCCGGCGGTGAGCAAGAAGGCCAGGGTTGCGCCCGAGAGCCAGACGACCACGCCCCTCATCGCGAGGTCTCCTCGGAGACTGGTATCTCGTAGAGGTTGTAGAAATCACTGAGTATGCTCTGTGCGGGTTCCGCGCGCACCTCGGGCGTTGTGGAGGGGGTGACGCGGGCGACTATGGCCATGTTCTTGCCGTCGGGAGACCATGCCAGGTCGCCCGGGTCGGTCTTTATCTCCATATCCTCGTTCGCCGTCACGGCCTCGAGCTTCCTCGTCGCGGGATCGAGCACGTAGAGGTTGATCGGCGACTTGGGGTTGAGGCGGCCGATCACGGCCAGCCGGTCGCCCTGGGGGGAGACGCGGATGCTGGAAGCTACGAAATCCTCCCCTATGCCGGGTGCCGGTTCTGGAGAGCCGCCATCCGCCGGTACACGATAAAGCTCGAAGAGCGGCTCCGAGCCGTCATCGTCGAGGTCAGTGGTCTGCTTGCCGGCTACGAAGTAGATGCTCTGCTGCATCCACTGGGGGGTGCCGAGGATCTCCCGGTCTCCCTCCAGCCGCGTGACCTGCCGCCCTTCACTGCGCCGCAAGTCGAAGGTGCGCAGCTCGGAGGTTCTGGAATCCCCGCGAGGATGCACAGACATGAGGGCCTCGTCGCCGCCGGGCGAGGAGGAAAGG
>DASUPX010000095.1:0-5046 GCA_036280905.1 Rubrobacter sp.
GGTTTGCCCAGCGAACCGAGCATGACGGGAATAGAGGAGCCGTGCACATCGGCGTCGAGGATCTCCACGGAGTGCCCGGATCGGTCGAGCGCGGCGGCCAGGTTCACGGCGACGGTGCTCTTGCCCACGCCGCCCTTGCCGCTCACGACCGCGATGATTCGGGTCTTCGACTCGTCGCGGAAGGCGGGGGCCAGCTCTGACGGGCCGCCGTGGAGGGAGGTGAGCAGGTTCTTCCGATCGTCGTCGGTCATGACGCCGAAGTCGACCTCGACGCTTCCGACGCCTTCGATCATCTTCAGACGGTCCTTGATATCCGTGGTGATCCTGTGTTTCATCGGGCAGCCTGCGGTGGTGAGGGCGACGCCGACCGTAACCCCCTGGCCCTCTATCTCGATGCTCCGGATCATGTTGAGCGACACGAGGTCGCGCCCGATCTCCGGGTCCCTCACGTCCCTGAGCGCCTCGCGAATACCGGCCTCCGAGAACCCGTCGGCGGGTTCCTCCTCCCGCGGCGTGCGGTCCACCAGGTCCTCGGCGGTCTCGGTCTCGACGCCTAGGTCCTCCGCGCTGTTCGGCACCTCGTTCCTACCGGAGCGCCTGCGAAACCAGTCAACCACGTCTGCCATCCTCCTCCGGCACTACGGCCGGCTATCACAACTAGCCCGAAAAGAGCGGAAAAACTCCGTGCTTAAGGCAGATGTTAACACAGGGTCAAACGGCCTAATCAGACCGTATGCAACCGCAAAGCCCCGATGCCTTTAGCCTGCGATCATATGCCTTCAGACGGGCCGGTACTCGCCGAACTCACCGCGCAAAGTGTTCGAGACCTCGCCCAGCGTCGCGAGCTCGGACAGGGCCTCCTTCATCGGGTAAAGGAGATTGGCCGATCCTTCCGCGGCGACTTTCAGATCGGCCAGGGCCCGCTCTACGGCCGCGCTGTCCCTGGTCTCTTTCAGCTCCTGAAGCCGTTCGGTCTGACGGTCGCGGATGGTCTCGTCGACGGTGTGGAGCTCCATGTCGGGATCGTCGGAGCCTTCGGTCACGTAGCGGTTCACGCCGACGATGATCCGCTCTTCCCTCTCCACTTCCCGCTGGTAGCGGTAGGCGGAGTCCTCGATCTCCTGCTGCATGAAGCGCTCCTCGACGGCCTTCACGGAACCACCCAGCTCGTCAATCCGCCGGATGTACTCCCACGCCTCCTGTTCGACCGCGTCGGTCATGGCCTCGACGAAGTAGGAGCCGGCCAGGGGATCGGCGGTATCGGTCAGGCCACCTTCGGAGGCGAGGATCTGCTGCGTCCTGAGCGCGAGGCGGGCGCTCCGCTCGGTTGGGAGCGCGAGGGCTTCGTCAAAGGCGTTGGTGTGCAAACTCTGGGTGCCGCCGAGGACCGCGGAGATGGCCTGGACGGTCGTCCTGACCACGTTGTTCTCGGCCTGCTGCGCTGTCAGGGAGGAGCCGGCCGTCTGCGTGTGGAAGCGGAGCTTCAAGCTACGCTCGTCTGTTGCGCCGAAACGGTCGCGCATTATGGAGGACCACATCCTCCTCGCAGCCCTGTACTTGGCCACCTCCTGGAAAAGGTCGTTGTGTGCGTTGAAGAAGAACGAGAGCCTCGGGGCGAACTCGTCCACCTCCAGCCCCGCCGAGAGCGCCGCCTCCACGTAGGCTATGGCGTTTGCGAGGGTAAACGCGAGTTCCTGCACGGCGGTCGAGCCGGCCTCCCTGATGTGATAGCCGCTTATGGAGATCGTGTTCCAGCGTGGCAGCTCGGCGGCGCAGTAGGCGAACGTGTCGGTGGTGATCCTCATGGAGGGTGCCGGCGGGTAGATGTAGGTTCCCCTGGCCAGGTATTCCTTCAGGATGTCGTTCTGCGTGGTGCCCGTCACGTTCTCCTGCTCCACACCCTGTTCCTCGGCGACGAGCGAGTAGAGGAGCAGGAGGATGGAGGCGGTAGCGTTTATGGTCATGGAGGTCGAGACCTCGCGCAAAGGAATGCCGTCGAACAGCTCGCGCATGTCGAGGAGGGAGTCGATGGCCACACCCACCTTTCCGACCTCTCCAAGGGAGAGCCGGTGGTCGGAGTCGCGGCCCATCTGCGTGGGAAGGTCGAAAGCCACCGAGAGCCCGGTCTGCCCGTTCTCTGTCAGGTACTTGAAGCGGGCGTTGGTCTCCCTGGCCGTGCCGAAACCGGCATACTGGCGCATGGTCCAGGGTCTGCCCCTGTACATGGTCGGATAGGGACCACGGGTGTAGGGGTATTCGCCAGGGTCCCCGAGCTTGCCGGAGTAGTCGAAAGGCTCCAGGTCGTCTTGTTTGTAGAACTGCTTGACCTCTATACCGGATTCCGTTCGGCGCTCGTCCCGGCGTCTCTCGGTGTGCATGGGCCTTCCTTCCGCTTGACTCAGGCGTGCGGCAATTCTACTAGCTCCGTCAGAACGCCGAAGGCCCCGCCGGGGTGAACGAAGGCGATCTTCATTCCCCCCGCTCCCCTCCTTGGCTCCTCGTCTATCAGCTCGACACCGTTCCGCTTCAGCTCCGCGAGGGCGGCCCTCAGGTCATCGACCTCGAAGGCTACGTGATGGAAGCCCTCCCCACGTTTGCTCAGGAACTTGCCAACCGGAGAGTCGGGGCGGGTGGGCTGGACGAGCTCGATCGACGATTCACCAACCCGGAACATGGTCGCGACGATGCACTGTTCCTCTACCACCTCAGGCTCTCCCGGCGTGGCCCCGAAGTTTTCCCGGTAGAACGCAGCGGCGGCCTCGATGTCCTCGACGGCGTAGCCAAGATGGTAGATCCTGTTCAGCATGCCCCTCCCTGACCGTAAACATTCGCGCAAACCGTGATTCTAGTGTATCGAGATGGGCTAGAATCGAAGGAAAGCATAGGACGGGAGGCGGACATGGCCCAGAGCGTGTTGGGAAAGATCGAAGAGCTCTCCGAGGAGCGCGAGCGGCTCCTGGAAAGGGAGGGGGCGCACCGCGCCGGGAACGCCGTCCACGGTCGGCTCGAGAGAATAGACCACGACCTGCAAGTATTGTGGGACCTCAGGCGCAGGGAGCTGGCTGGGGAGATCATAGACCTCGACGACGACTTCTTCGACCGCTTCACGGTCGACCCGGGTACCGACGCCCCTGGCCGCTAGCCGGGGTTCCGAACAGCCCTAGAAGCCCAGCCGCGTGTTGATGTCCGACCACTCTGCGTGGGCGGAGGTGCGGTCTACCACGTTCTTCAGCTCGAGTATGTCATCCTCCGAGAACGCTTCACGACCCGCGTCGGGCACGAAGATCAGTTCGCGCCCGTCGGAGTAGCGGAACACGATCCGGGTAAGCCCGACGCCGCCCTCCAGGGGTGAATTCTCTTTACGCGTTCGCACTATGCCCCGCATGCCTGGCTCCTTTCGGGTATTCCCGTTACTAGTTCTTGTGGCCCTTGCGGAGCCTGTGGGCGATGGAGTCGAGGTAGGCCGACATCATGTGTAGCTCGTAGGAGCCGAACTCCTCGCGCGTCCTTGGACGAAATTCATCCTGGTCACCGTTGTCGAACTCTATGACGACCTCTTTCACACCGTAAGCGTCTATCGTGTTCCCCGACATGTCGAGCGGGCTGCCCCTCCAGTGCTTGTCGTTCTCGTCCAACGCCTCTCCTCTCCGTAGCGTCCCTGATCCTGTATCCACTACGCGTGCATATTAGATTATTCGTGGCGGGCGCGTCAGTCAGAGCGGCCACAGCGGGGCCGCTGCGACAAGCACCGGTGCCACCACGAGCGCCGGTAGCATGTTCGCGACGCGTACCTCCTTCAGGCTCAGGAGCGTAAGCCCCAGCCCCAGAAGCAACACGCCGCCGGTGGAGGTGAGGGCCAGAATCATGGGCTCCGTCATGAACGAGCCGAAAAGAGCCCCCGACAACGTCAGGCCGCCCTGCACGACCAGTATGGATCCGGCGGAGAGAAGCACGCCCCACCCGAGCACGGAGGCGAAGGAGAGCGAGGCCACGAAGTCGAGGGCGCTCTTCAAGGCGAGCAGCCGGTAATCGCCGGAGATCCCATCTTGCAGGGATCCCAGTATGGTCAGGGGCCCTACACAGAACAGCAGGCTGGTGGTGACGAAGGCCCGGCTAACAGGGCTCCCGCCCTTCGAGAAGCGCCGCTCCAGCGCGTCACCAAAGCGTTTGAGGACATCGTCTATGCCGAGGAGCTCGCCGATGACGAGGCCCACGATCACGCTGACCAGCGGAACGAGCGGGTTGTCGAAGCGCAGGAAACTCTGGATCCCAACAAGGACCGTGACAAGCCCGATGGCGTTCATCGCCGTCTCACGCATCCCCTCGGAGAGCCGGCTACCGACCACCGTGCCCAGGGTCCCCCCTGCCAGTACCGCCACGATGTTGATCGCTGTGCCCGTTCCGATCACGCGCCCTAGTGTAGGGCACGAGGAAAGAGGCTACAGTGTGCGCCTCGAGAAAGGAATGCACGCTGGCGATCAGGAAGTCTATCTCCGATGCCAGGCACCCGGCCGGCCTTCGGTTTATATATCATGAACATGAGTGGGTTCTTGGACCAGGATCCGGGAAGGATAAAAGAAGGCGTGGTCGGCATGCAGATGAACATCCCGACGACCGGAGGTAGAACTCCTTGAGGGTGTTGCACCTCCGGTTGATCTTCAACGCGCTGGCGATGGCCGTCTGCGCGGTCGGCGCGGCCATGGTCGTCCCTGCGGTCTACTCGCTGCTTAGAACCCCCCGTGAGGCCTGGGTCTTCTGGTTTCCCGGTGTCGTCGCCCTGGCCGCCGGCGCGATCCTCTACTATCTCACGCGCAGGCCACCGCGCAGCTACGTTTCCAGGCAGAGCATATTCTTCATGGTAGTCGCCTGCTGGCTGGTGGTCGTGCTGGTTGGTACCGCGCCGTTCATGCTCTCGGGGGTAATGGGCCCGGTAGACTCATTCTTCAACTCCATGGCCGGCTTCACGACCACGGGGGCCGCGACTGTCAACCCGGAACAATTGCCGTCAGCCCTGCTGCTCTGGCGCAGCCTGAGCCAGTGGATCGG
>DASUPX010000096.1:0-4700 GCA_036280905.1 Rubrobacter sp.
GAGGGGGATCGTCCGTCCACTGCTTGCCGTTCACGAGCTACCTCACTTTCGAGAAGAACCTACGGCGTTGCCAACCAGGTTGCGATCCGCTGCCACATCGTGTCGAACCCCTCCCACTCCAGAAAACCCGTCGGCAGCCAGTGGGGGCCCATATCGCTGGCAAAGGCCGCGACGCGTCCTTGCCCCTCGGTGCCGACCACCAGGAAAGGCCGACCCTCCACCTCCATCAGCACGTCAGTACCCTCTCTTGCCTCGAGGCGCTGGTAGCCCAGGATGGGAGGCAACTCTGGTGGCTGGCCCGAGGTGATCTGGTGCTCCTTCGTTATGCGGGGCACTACACCCTGCGGGGTCTCCTCGCGGTCATCGCCCGGTTCCATCAGGACGGGGAGTACCTGCGCGAGCGGGGTGTTCCTGTAGTTGGCCCTGGCCTCGATGCCCTGAAAGCTCAGGTAGCCGCCAACCATGAGCAGAGCCCCGCCACCGCGTACCCAGTCCACGAGCAGGTTCAGGCGATTTGGAACGGTCTCGCCCCGCGCGAACACCCGGTTCGGAAGCAGGAGCGTGTTGGCCCCGATATCGCTGAGCACGACGACATCGAACTCGAGCAACTCATCGTGGCTGGTAGGGAAGTGCTCGGCGGCCACGTGGTTGGGTTGGAACACCACCTGGTGTCCCCCACGCTCGACCGCCGCGATAAAGTGGTCGGCACCCTCTTCGTAGGAGGAGGTAACAAACGAATCGAAGCCCTTCGTGTGTATAGATGTCGTCGACCAGGATTCCCCCGCGACCAGAATCTTTGCCATATGGTCTCCTTTCATCAACTAGAGCATTACGCATCTCGGGTTGCTCACCGGCGAGGCTCCCGCAGGGCACGGACGGCCCCGACCAACTCTCGCACACGATCCTCATCCACGTCGCCCTCGGCGGTAAGGGTATCTTTCAGGGAAGATCCGACGATAGCCGCGTCGGCCACCTTCAACTGCTGTGCGCAATTCTGCGGGGTAACACCAGCTCCCACGATCAGGGGCGTCGTGGGCCCGATTATGCTTCGAAATCTCTCCAGTTTGGAGAGTGGCGTCACCTGCCCCGTGCCTTGGCCCGTGACGACGATGCCATCGCAACGCGCGACCCCGAGCCGCAAGTCCTCCTCCAGAGACCTGCCCGAGAGGTGCGGGTGGTACTTGAAGCGCACGCCCCCGAGGACGTAGGCGCCCGTAGCGGAGCGCTCCTCGGCCAGCCTGGCCGCGAAATCACGGTCCTGCCCCTCGGGCAGGTGGCCTGCTACAGAATCGAGTTGGATGAACCGGGCCCCGAACTCGTTGGCGATCGAGAACGCACGCCAGTCGTCCTCGAGCACGTTGACGCCGAATACCACGCCTCTGGCATCAGAGCGGAGATAGTCACACACGGCGACGATGTCGTCCCTGTCTCCAAAGTAATTCTCCACGATCACCGCGTCCACGCCGCCCTCCCACAGCGTGTCGATCTCCCGCCTGGCCCTGTCGAGCCGGTCGGCGGGCGAGGTTCCTTTCAGGTGGAGCATGGCCAGTACCGGGTTGGCGTGGCCCATGGTGCTCAGGAAGCCTGCCGGGTTCATGCTAGGGGATCAGGGGCGCCACGTCGCGGATGGTTAGCGCCGTCGAGCTCAGCCCCAGATCGCGGGCCAGCTGCGCAACCTCAGGGCGCTTGATGCGCGCCTCGGCGAGCACCGCGTCGTCGGAGAACACCTCGGCGCAGCCCCCGTCTGCGACCACGTTTCCATCGGCCATGGCCACGACCCGGGAGAACGACTCGACGACGAACCGCATGTCGTGCGTGATCGTAACGACCGCCACGCCGTCGGCCTCCAGCTGGTCGATCATGCGGTTGAGCAACGAGAGCCCGACCACGTCGAGTCCCGCCGTCGGCTCGTCGAGGATCACGTAACCGCACTCTCCAACGAGCACGGCGGCGATGGCGACGAACTTCCTGGTGGCGAACGGCAGGTCTTTGGGGTTGGTGTCGAGATGGTCCGAGATGCCGGCGAGCGCCGCCGCGCGCTCGACCCGCTCCGCGCGCTTCCGTTCGTCCCAGCCGTGGTAGCGCGGCATGAACTCCAGTTCGGTCCTGACGTCGCGGTTGAAGACCTGATCGTCCGGGTTCTGAAACACGTAGCCCACCGTCTTCGCGATGCTGGCAGTGGTCCTTCCCCTGGTCATGGATCCGTCCACCAGCACCTCACCGCGGGTCGGCTTGAGAAGTCCGTTCATCATCTTTACCGTGGTCGTCTTGCCAGCGCCGTTCTGGCCGACTAACGCGAGCCGTTCGCCATCATCGACGTGCAGGTCGACCGAGCGCACCGCTTCGGAGCCGTCGGGATAGGTGTACCCCGCTTCACGCAGTATGATGGCCACGGGGCCTCCCCTCCATACGCCTGGAGATAGCCTGGTACGCCTCGGACCTCGTGATCGGCATGAAAGGAAGCTCCTTCCCCGCGTCCGCAAGGTCTCGGGCCAGCGCCGTAACCTCGGGCGGAGGAACGTTCGCATCGAGTAGCGCGTCAGACGTAAGGACGTCCCTGGTCGGCCCGTGCATCACCACCCTGCCCTCCTTCATGACCACGATGCTGTCCGCGTACCGGGCCAGCAGGTCGATCTTGTGCTCTACCAGCACCACGGATTTGCCGTGGCGCCTGAGCTGGTCGATGACCCCGAAGATCTCCTCGGAAGCCTCCGGATCCAGCTGCGAGGTTGGCTCGTCGATCACGATAAAGTCGGTGTCCATCGCGATGATGGACGCGAAGGCCACCTTCTGCCGCTGCCCCCCCGAAAGCTCGTTGGGGTTCTTGCGGATCAGCGCCTGCAACCCGAGACGCTCCACGACCTCCTTGACACGCTGGATCATCGCCTCTCTCGGCACCCCGAGGTTCTCGAGGCCTATGGCGATCTCTTCGAAGACCGTGTCCTTGATGCCGCTGATCTGGGTGAACGGGTTGTCGAACACGCATCCGATGGTCTGTGAAAGGTCAGCCGGGTCCCAGTCCGAGAGGTCCCTGCCGAGAACCTGCACATCGCCCTCCAGCGTGCCCTCGTGGAAGTGTGGTACCACGCCGCGGATCAGGGCACACAAGGTGCTCTTCCCGCTTGCGTTCATGCCGACGACGCCGTGCAGGAGGCCGGGCTCTAGCTCGAGCGTGACCCCGTCTAGCGCCGGGCGCTCGGTGAACGCGTACGTAAAGCGCACGTCGTGCAGGGAGACTAGTACCACGGCACCACCGCACCGGCGCACGCGACGACCGCACAGAGGATGGCGATCGCCACGAACACAACCTCCCACGCGGGCGTCGGGCGCAGGGTCACCAGGTGGCTGTGGTTCACGCGCGAATTGAACGCCCTGGCGTCGAGCGCTATCGCCTTCTCCTCGGTCGCCGCTATGGCCGACAGGAAGACCGGCGCCAGCACCGGAACGAAAGCCCTGACCCGCTGGACGAAGTTCCCCTCGGTCTCGATCCCGCGCGCTTTCTGGGCGTCCATGATGACGCGGGCGTTCTTGCCCAGGTCGGTGATGGCCTGGAACGCGGCAAGTAGCACGTAGGTCGCCCTCGGTGTTACCCCCTTCAACTCGAGGGCCAGCATCGAGTACTTGATCGGGATGAGGGCGAAGTACAGCGTGACCGTGCCGCTGATCGCCATGACGACCAGGGCGAACCGAAGCCCCTCCAACACGCCCTCCATGCTGACCGTAATCGCCCCGATCGTGAAGAGCACGGGGGTCCCACCGGCGAACGCCGACCTGAGCACGAAGAGGAGTAGACCGATCGCGACGAATAGCCTCGAAAAGTTGCCGATGAACGACCTGCCAACCCCGCCAGCGAGCGAGATGAGCACCAGGACCACGCACACCGTGGAAGGCGCGACGATACCGGGTACCGCCACGGCGATCACCGCCAGAGACCCGAGGACCAGGAAGACGCTGATCGGGTTCATGTCCCTGACCCGGTTTCCCTGGGTCGCCGGGCGGCGGAAACCGTCGATGAAGTCCTCGGCACGGATGGCCGCGCCTCCCCGGTCCTGGTCGGCGCTCATCGGACGCGGCTGGCTCCCGTGGCACCGGTGCCCGGTCCTCCACCGCTCGGGGAGAGGTAGACGTAGCCGAGGGGCAACTTGACCATCAGCCGCCTTGGAATCCCGCTAATGATCGCGAAGACGATCAGCACGGTCGGCACCTTGTCCACAAGGTCTATGGGCAGCTGCGCCACGAAGTTCGCCGTGTTGACGGACATGCCGGCGGCGACGAGGCTGCCGACGACGATGCCCGTGCCGCCAACGGCGGCCCCGCCGAGCACCCAGATCGTGATCAGAGCGCCGCCGAAACCACCTATGAACGCGAACGGGATCGCGCTGAGGAGCGTCTTCCACCAGCTCTTGAAAACGCCGTACCTACCTAGCAGCCCGGCCAGGAGGCCGAACAACACGTTCAGGATGGCGAAAGCGAACGTGGGGGGCGACGTGATCGAGTTGATCGCGTTCGAGAGGAGGCCGACCAGCGCGCCCGGCAGAGCCCCGCACGTCGCGCCCACGAGGATGGTGCCAATGCTGTCGAGATAGAGCGGCAGCTTCAGCAGGAGGGCTATCTGCCCGCCCACGAAGTTTACCGCGATACCTATCGGGATCAGGAATATCGTTAGCCTCCCGTAGCTCTTCATGAGGCGGGTGAAGCTG
>DASUPX010000097.1:0-16715 GCA_036280905.1 Rubrobacter sp.
GCGGGAGCCTATTATCCTCATGCCGAGACCCGCCCTCACGCTCCAGGCGCGCCTCGCGAGGAAGGCCTTGAGGATGATATCCGAGAGGTTGGGCTCCTCGGCGACGACCTCCTTCAGGCGCTCGCGGGAGATCACCAACACCTCCCCGCCCACACGCACCACGGCCGAGAGGTAGACCGACTGCCCGGTGAGCATGTTGAGGTCGCCCACGAAGCGGCCCTTCCGCATAACACCCATCGTCCGCGCCTCGCCGGCAAAGTCGTCGATCATCTCTACCTCGCCCTCGAGGACGACGAAGAAGTCGTTCTGGGTGTCGCCCGCCCTGAAGAGGACCTGACTTGCCTCCGTCATACTCGTCTTCCCGTATCGCCGGAGGATCTCGATCTGGTCTTCCCTAAGCGTCGGGGCCCTCGTACTGCGGATCTCACCGGATCGATCGTTCATCGTGTCACCTCATCGGTAGGCTTCCTGGTGCAAGCATAGCGCCTCCTACGGCAGACCGGCGCAAGCCCACGCTTGCCTGTTGTTAGGCCCCTCCTGTTGACACCCCCGTGTAACAACCCTGAGCTAGGTCAGGGGCCAGTCCCGACCGGAGAGAACGAACAGGAAGAGGTCCTCGAAGTCGGTCTCCGAGTGCGGATCGCCCGGCATCGTGCGCAGGTAGTGAAAACCTACTTTCTCTAGAAGGTGCCTGGAGGCAAGGTTGCGTTGGAGGGCTTCTGCTCGGATCTCGGCGAGGCCGAGCGCGCCAAAAGCGTAGCCCGTGACCAGGCGCGCGGCCGAGGTGCCGATACCCTTGCCCCAGTGGGCACGTCCGATGACAATTCCGAGCTCTGCGGTACGCTTCTCTCTGGACGTGATATCCAGCCCGATCGTTCCCACGCTATCGGTCGAGCCTTCAGGTACGATCGCCCATCGGATGCCCTCTTGCCGGCTGAACCGCTCCCGATGGCGCCGGAGCCATCGAACGCCCATCTCGATCGACTCCGGAATAGGATCCCCGGCCAACACGGCGGATTCGGGGTCGGACGCACGTTCGAACCATGCGGGCACGTCGTCCTCCGTGAGCTCGCGTAGGCAAAGCGTGCCTGTGGAGAGCGTGGGCACCGTATCTGGAAAACAGAGCGTCTGGGACATCAACCCGGGCCTTTCCAAACCTTCTTGAGGAGTTCTATCACGACGCGCGGACCGGCAAGGCCCTTCTTGCTGCACCCGGACGGTAGCCGTACCGCTCGGTCCGGCATAGCGTTACGCGGTTTCGATGAGGACCCTGCACTCCAGCTACCCGGCCTACAGGGTTCCAGGGTCAGATCCTGCCAACGACCTCGCAACGCCAACCATGAGCGAAGCACGGCAGAAGCGAGAAAGCTCTCCGCGATCTTCACGCCCCAGGACGAAGAACGGATCCAGGGTGGGAGCGGGGTTCGTCGCCTGTACAATGGGGTCCGGAACAGGGAGGAGCGATCATGCACGAAGAAAAGATCTCCATACTCGAGGCCGATAACACCGCCACCTCCTCAGAGGGGACGCCGACCACGTCCGCGCGCTATTTTGTTATCGTGAAGCCATGCTGATCTACTCCATGAGCGTCTCCGTAGACGGCTTCATCACCGACCGTGAGGGTGGGATCGGGTGGACGGCCCCTGACGAGGAGCTCTTTCGGTTTCACCTGGCGGAGGTACGCAAGCTTGGTGGGTGTCTGATCGGCCGCAAACTTTACGAGGCGATGCTGGTGTGGGAGACGGATCCGTCGCTGCGTGAGGACGAGCCCGGGGCCGCGTTCGCCGACGTCTGGAGCGCCATCCCGAAGACCGTCTTCAGCCGTACGCTCGAGGGCGTTCAGGGCAACGCCCGGCTCGCCAGGGCATCGGTTGCCGAAGAAGTCGCCGCGGCGCTCGAGGCAACAGACAAGGGCGTCGAGATCGGCGGCGCCGGCCTGGCCGCACAGGCGATCGAACTCGGCCTCGTCGACGAACTGCGCATGTTCCGCTATCCGATCGCCGTCGGCGGCGGCACGCCTTACCTGCCACCGGTCACCGAAGAAGTTCGGCTTGACCTGATCGAGACCAGAACTTTCGGCTCGCGTGTAATTTACGAGCGCTACAGGCGGGTCAGAGAAGCTCACTGAGCTGATCCACGGACGCTGGCGCGTCCTGCACCCCTCGTAGTGTGCCGGCGAGGTCGTGGAGGTGAAAGTTGGCGCCCCTGCCATTCTCGTCTACCTCGACAGAACTACTCGTCACGTGCCGATCGACCACCGGGAGGACGCCGCCGTGGGGCCTCAGGCGGCGCTGGGCCGCCATGGCTCGTGCTCGTGCGCGAGCCAGACCAGCTCGGGATCGAGAGCGAGTACCTTTAGCCGGCCTTCGGTTGGTGGCTCGTCGAACTCGCCGTGCCACACCGCCACGTCGCCGCCGACGACGACCGGGCGTCGGCCGGACTCGACGACAACCACCTGCATACCGCGTGAGTGGCCGGGCGCTGGCACGAGCCTGAGCCCTGGAAGCAGCTCGAGCTCGCCGTCGACCGGCTCGTAGCGTACGCCTGGCGCCTCGACCCACTCGCGAATGGTGTAGTCCTCCTCGCTCAGCGCGTCGTCGAGCTCCCGACGCTGGACGTAGATCGGCTTGCCGGCGAAGAGGTGGTTGCCGCCGCAATGGTCGGCGTGCAGGTGCGTGTTGACGACGATGTCGACGCCGGCGAGATCCAAGTCCTGCTCGCTCAGCGGATAGAGGTGGGGATCGAGGGCGGCCCGGACTGCCGGATGCTCCTCCGTCATGCCGGTGTCGACCAGCACGCGCGCGTCGGGATGGTCGATGACATGCACGTAGAGCGGCATCGGCTCGCCCTCGGCGAGCAGGTCGGCGACGCGGATCGGCGTGATGGTAACCGAGGCGGGGGCGGTCATGACGTACCGCCCGCCGCGGTGGTCGTTGACATGTGAGCCATGAAGATCTCCTTTACCGGTCTCCGGCTGGTGCAGGGCGATGTGGCCCCCGCTTGCCGATTCAGCCGCCCCTATAGGCGTTGAACACTGCTCTTTATAATGGTGGAAGAGGCGAGATCTCCAAACACCTACTTTCGCCGGTTACCCACGAAGCGGGCGATGCTGTCTCGCCTTCGGATGCTCTCTGGGGACGCCTATCATGGCAGGTTCACGGCGGGGTCGGGGCGGCAGAGACGCAGCCAGGCCTCCTGGAAGGCATCGTCCGCCTCACCGGCCGTGAGGAGCATTCTGTCCCCCAGGCGACCCCCGTGCTACTCGAACCGACTGCCAGGAGATCCTATTCGTCCACAAGTCACGTTCTTCCGTCGCCCTCCGTCACCGTAATAGTGAAGTGCCAGATCAGGCCAGAGTGACGAGGAGGTGACGAGGAATCCGGCTTCGCGCGGAACGCGGGTGACCGGATGGCACCCGAACGAAAGCACATCGGTAAGGGATAGGAGTTCGCTTTGTTTACCGCGTACGTCGTCGTAACCCTGGTGGCGATCACCGCCAGCGCCTTCGTGGCCACTGCCAACTTCATGCGCCTCGACTTCGTCCTCGCCACCGCGGACAGGGTGCGCGTGCCACGGTCGTGGATGCCCTCCCTGGGCCTCCTCAACGCGGCCGCCGCCATCGGTCTGCTGGTCGGCCTCATCGGCGTGCAGCCGGTCGGGACGGCCGCCGCCCTCGGCCTTGTCCTGTACTTCGTGGGCGCTATCATCACCCACCTGCGCGCACGCGACTACTCACTAGGCCCACCGGCCGCGTTCCTCCTGCTGGCCGTGGCCGCGCTGGTGTTGGGACTGGCCTCGTAAATCATCCCGGAGTGGATCCGCACTGGTTCCCGCTCCGAGCCATTCGGCTCCCCTGGCAAACACCAGGGAGAGCACGATAGACACAGCCGTTACAGGCGACGGATCATCGGAACGAGGGCGTCGAGGCTGGTGGGGATGGTGGCGTGTACCCGAGAAGGCCTCTGCCATCACACGTCACGCAATATACCGGAGCCCTGGACGGGCGTGCCCGTAGGCGTGTGCCTTCTGCCAGGCAGCCTCTAGCGTACGGAACCGGTGGCAACCTCCCTCGTCGCAGACGGGTCGTCCTCGAGAGCCAGCCGCGCGACGCTCCGGGCGCTTGCCACGCTGGCGTCCACCAGGAATCCCTCCGGTCCGACCCAGTCTCCGGCCAGGTAGAGGCCGGCGATGCCGGGCACCCGGGGGCCGGGACGACCCGCGAAGCCGCCACCCTCGGCGGTCGGGAGAGCGCCAACGGCCTCGATGCGCGGCAGGTACTGGCGGTCGACGATGACGTCGCGCCAGCCGGGCTGGGCCGCATCGAGCAGGGCTTCGAGGTCCCACTCGTCCTCGCGCGGGTCCCCAGACCTCCTGGGGTCGAGCTGCTTGAAGGTGTAGATGAGGGCGGCTCCTTCAGGGGCAACCCTGGAGTAGACGGACTGGGCCGTCATGAAGCGGGGACCCCCGAGGTCCTGGACCACAGGAACGTCCGGCGAGGGCAGGCGCTCAAGGGCCACGTCCAGGCAGGCCACCCGGGCCGGGATCAGCCCATCCACGGTTCGTCCCAGCTCTCCCCCACCCACCAGCTTCGAGGCGTCGCGGGGTCCCGTAGCCAGAACCACGGCGCCAGCCCGTACCACGCTCCCGTCGCGCAGCCTCACGCCACTCGCCCGACCGTTGCCGACCTCGACGGACTCCACGCGGGCGCCGGTTACCACGCGCGTCCCGGCGCGTTCGGCAACCTCCCGCAGCCCGTCGACCAGGACCCGCCAGCCGCCGTCGACGTAGTGTACGGGATGCTTGAGGGCACGCTGGAACTTGTCTACGAAGACCTCCGCGCTCACCAGGTCGAGCGCGGAGGTGTAGACCAAGGGGTAGGCAAGCGAGCGGAGCAACCTCCTCAGGCGCGGACGCCTGACCTTCTCGTCCAACCACCCCTGCAGGCTCTTCCCGGCCAAATCCTTCGGTCTAGCCCTGGCAAGCCCGGCGAAGAAACGGACGAGCGCCAGCTTGTCTCCCGCGCCGAGTAGGTCTGTACCCAGAAACTGCGAGGGGCTCGTCGGGAAAGGACGCAGGTCCCCACCGTCTAGCACGAAGGTCTCCTTCGGGGTACCGTGGCCGTAGGATACGCCCAGCTCCTCGAAGGCCCGCGAGGCCGCGCCGCCGGTGTAGAGGGCGTGTATACCGCGGTTGAAGAGGAAGGCCCCCGACTCCCTGGTGGCGGCCCGTCCTCCGGGGGCCGAGGCCTTCTCGAAGAGGGTCACACGCGCGCCTTCGCGGGCCAGAAAGCACGCGGCGGTGAGGCCCGAGATCCCACCCCCGACCACCGCCACTTCCGTCTGTGCTGGTTTCGGTTCCATCCCCGTGCTCTCCTTTTCCTCCGCGTACGGAGGTTCGACGTACACGCGTCGGTGCGACTGCACCCAGGACGCGCTATGAGCGTACGAGCGTGACATATCCAGAACCCGCGACGTCGCAGCGGCACGCGGATCAACCTCTGTTCCGCGATGTTCCGGTCCCGGGTCAGCGGGGCGCCAGACCGGCCGACTCACGGGTATTCGGCTTGTGAGAGCCTGTAGCGCGCTGCTTGCCCGACCGATGGCGGTGTGAGATATTTGCCCTGCGCCCCAGAAGGCGCGACCATGCAAGGCGGCAAGAAAGGGGAAGGATCATGACCGAAGCGGGCGGTGGAGACGGACGCGCCGAGGTGACGCGCAGGCTCATCGAGAGGAGCCTCGAAGACGAGGAGTTCCGCCGGGGGTTGCTCGAGACCCCGAGGTCAGCCGTGGAGCAGGAGCTCGGGACACAGCTGCCCGAGGGCGTCGAGGTAAGGGTGGTGGAAGAGACCGCGGACACCATCTACCTGGTGCTTCCCAGCTCTTCGCCAGGCGACCAGAGCGGCGAGCTCTCGGAGCAGGAACTCGAGGTCGTGGCCGGCGGCTCTTCCTCGCAGTCCGGGATGTGTTCCATATGCGGATGGGTCTCGCAGTAACACCCCTACTACCTCTAGATTCGGCGGGGTGGGAAGAGGTTGGCCAGGCTGCCCCGTCACACATCATCCAGAGATCGCAGGGCAGTCGGCAGGCTCATACGCGGCGAACTTTCACGGGGACGGGCTCGCCGGCCCCGTCCGTCCCGAAGGCGTAAACCTCCTTGAAAGTCGTCCTGGCGCTGTTCGTGTACACGAGCAGACGGTCGCCGTCCGTCCTCACCATTACCAGCCCGAAAGCGGCCCTGCTAAACGCGAAGAAGCTACCGCGTCCCTCCGCCTCTCTGTCCGTGACGGGCCGGTCGTGCTCTATCAGGGGGGTTCCATCCCCTGCGAGCTCGTGAAACTCGGGCCTCATGAAGCCTTCCGCCTGGAAAAAGGCAACCAGCTCCGTGATGAAGATGATCGGCTCTTCCGCCCGCGAGTGTTTGCCAAGGGCCCCGACCAGGGTCGCCCGCGGGTGGATGTACTCCTTGCGGGCGTTCTCGTCGCCGGACGATACCACCGATATTATCGGCGCTACCGCCCCGATAAACTCGGGCAGGAAGTCGTCCGAGCCGTGGTGCGGCGTCTTCAGCACCTCGGAGCGTAGGTCAACCTCCCCCTGCTCGTGGGCGCGCAGCAGGTCGGTCTCCGCCTCCTCGTTGAGATCCCCGGCGAAGAGAAAGCTGAAGCTACCGCAGGTCAGGCGCAGCACGACGGAGTGGCCGTTTATGGTGTGCGACGCGGAGAGGCCGGAGAACCTGCTGCCGGAAGAGCCCCCGAGCGAGTGGTGACCCACGCGGGGGCCATCCTCCGGCTCGCCGAGAAACCTGAGGCCCTCAACCCCATCCTCCCGGGTCGGGATTGGGCCGAGCACCTCCACCTTCAGGTTCTCCTCGCCGAGGAAATCGAAGGCGTCATCGTCCCCTATGGCCAATCGGCGGAACTCGATGGTGCCTCCCTCGCGCCCGTCGTAGGCGGATAGCGCCTCCTTCCACCGCTGGAAGTACTGGTTCATACTCGAGTCGTCAACCCCGAGCAGGTCCGTCTCGAGCTCGGTAATGATCCGCTTTTCACCGACCTCCACGCTCTGCCCGAAGCTATCCTTCTCCGCCACGCTGCTGGGCCTTTTGATCAGGCCGTTGTGGTAAACGCGCCTGGGGCGCATGAAGAAGCGCTTGTACTCGAGGGGGTGGGTCTCGGACTCCTGGATCTCGACGAGCCCGGCGAAATGGTCGGCATCCCCGTGGGTCACGACGATGCACTCGACGTCCCTTGGCTCCTCCTCGCTGGTGTTCCGGTAGCGGCTCGCGAGGTAGCGGGCGAAGAGCTGGTTGTCGCCGCCATCCACGAGAACGATCCGGCCATCCGGCATCTCGATCGCAGAGGCATCTCCCTGCTGCACGTCGACGAAGTCCACCTTCAGGACCCCGGCCTCCTCCCGCGTGGCCACCACCTCATGGGGCTCTATCCCGCTGGCGGCCGACGGAACGATGAACCCGGAGGCGGGTACCGGCTCGATACTTCCGTCTGGCGTCGTCTCGAACCTGGTGGTCTCGATCCGGACGTGCTCGTCGGTTACCTCCTCTACCTCTACCCTGTCGCCCCAGGCGAGGATCCGGATCAGGCCGTCCTTCTCCGCCGTCTCGTAGACCGATGCGAGATCCACCGCGATAACCCGCTCGTCGCTCATCTGCCACGCCCCCAGGTCCTGGACTACATAACCCGCCCGTACATCCGCCGTGCGCTATGGACGTGGGATTAATTCTGCCATCGGCGGGGGTAGTACGGAAGCGAATGGGGCTAGTGAATGGCCGGTTCTTCGGGGGCTGGGCCTTCGGCGAGGAAGTCGAAGTCGCAGCCCTCGTTGGCCTGGGTGACGTGGCTGGCGTACAACGCGCCGTAGCTGCGCTCGTAGCGGGGTGCTGGGGCTTTCCAGGCGGCTCGCCGGCGTCCCAGCTCCTGCTCGCCGACGCGTACTTCGAGGCGACGGTTCGGGACATCGAGCTCGATCAGGTCGCCGTCGCGCACCAGGGCGAGCGTCCCGCCGGCGTGGGCTTCGGGGGCGACGTGCAGGATGCAGGTGCCGTAGGCGGTCCCGCTCATGCGCGCGTCCGAGATGCGGACCATGTCGCGCACGCCCTTCTTCAAGAGTTTTTCGGGGATCGGGAGCATTCCCCACTCCGGCATGCCTGGCGCCCCGAGCGGCCCGGCCCCCCTGAGCACGAGCACGGAGTTCTCGTCGACGTCGAGCCCAGGATCGTTAACCCGCCGTTCGAGGTCGTCGTAGCTGTCGAAGACCAGGGCGGGACCGGTGTGCCGCAGGAGCCCGGGGTCGGCTGCGGAGTGTTTTATGACGCAGCCGTCGGGGGCAAGGTTTCCCCGCAATACCGCAAGCCCCGCCTCCGGCTGTAAGGGGTCTTCGGCCGGCCGGATCACCCGATCGTCGTAGACCTCGGCTCCTTCGAGGTCCCGCCCCAGGGTGCGGCCCCCTACGGTCGGGCGGTCGAGGTTGAGTCTAGGGTGGAGCCTGGAGAGAAGGCCGCGCAGGCCACCGGCGTAGTAGAAGTCCTCCATCAGGTATTCGCCGCTCGGCCTTATGTTGGCCAGCACGGGTATGGTTCTGGAAAGCTCATCGAAGCGGTCCAGGTCAAGTGGTATCCCGCTGCGGCGGGCCATGGCGATCAGGTGTATCACGGCGTTGGTCGAGCCGCCGAGCGCCAGCACCGCCGTGACGGTATCGTCGTAGGCCCGGTGGTCCAGAATATCTGAGGGCTTCAGGTCCTCCCACACCATCTCCACGATCCTGCGCCCGCTGGCCGATGCCATGCGGGGATGGTTCGAGTCGGCGGCCGGGATGGAGGAGGCACCGGAGAGGGACATGCCGAGGGCCTCCGTCGCCGCGGTCATGGTGGAGGCCGTTCCCATCGTCATGCAGTGCCCCGGCGAGCGGGCGATGCCGTCCTCGATCTCCGCCCACGCGCTCTCGTCTATGGTTCCGGCCCGCTTCTCGTCCCAGTACTTCCACACGTCGCTGCCGCTACCCAGGATGTGGCCGCGCCAGTTGCCGCGCAGCATCGGCCCGGCTGGGACGAAAACGGTCGGAAGGTCCATGCTGATGGCCCCCATGAGCATGGCAGGCGTGGTCTTATCGCAGCCCCCGAGCAGCACAGCCCCATCAACAGGGTAGGAACGCAGCAGTTCCTCGGTCTCCATCGCCAGAAGGTTGCGGTAGAGCATCGTGGATGGTTTCTGGAAAGGTTCCGAGAGTGACATCGCCGGCATCTCCACGGGGAAGCCTCCGGACTGCCAGACGCCACGCTTCACCTCTTCCGCCCGCTCGCGGAAATGGGTGTGGCAGGGGTTTATGTCGCTCCAGGTGTTGATGATCCCGACGACGGGCTTTCCCCTGTACTCCTCCTCGGCGTAGCCCATCTGCTTGGTCCGCGAGCGGTGGCCGAAGGAGCGCAGATCCCGCACCCCGTACCAACGATGGCTGCGCAATTCTTCTGGAGCCCTCTTCCCATCCATCCCCGACCTCCGCTGTAGATCCTCACCGGCAGATATCCTCAGCCTACCCTACCTTCGTGAGGTCGACCGACCAGGAATGTTTCCTCGACGAGGATTTCGATGGCTTCTGTTCAGCGAGGAGCATCCACCTGGGGAGCGCGCCACCCGCTTGGCGCCGTGGCATCACAGAAGTTAGACGTGGGCGTCGCGCGACTTGTATTCGCCTGTTCCGGCCTCGGCCAGTTTGCGCCGGAGGAAAGCGAGGCTGTCCTGGACCTCGTCCTCGGCCAGGCCGTGCATGAGGAGCGGCCCTCCGTAGCCGACCTCGTCGAGGTGCTTGAGGTACAGGTTGTAGTCCAGGTCTCCCTTGCCCGCGGCGACCACCTCGCCTGATTCGGTTATGTCCTTTGCGTGGGCTAGGATAAGGTCTCCATTAAGGAGATCGAAGGCTCTTGACAGTATCTCTTTCGAGCGTGAGAGGCGGCGGTCCGGGTCCTCCGGGTCGAAGAGGTTGGCGGCGTCCAGGATCACCTTGAGGCGCGGGGAGCGCATCTCGTCCAGGAGGCGCCTGCCTTTCTCAGCCGAGTCAACGACATTGGCGGTTTCCGGCTCGAAGGCCAGGGTAACGCCGTGCTCCTCGGCGGCCGAGAGCGCCTCTTGCATCGAGGTGAGCAGGTCCCGCCAGGCCTCAGGACTCGCGTTGTCCTGGTGCCGGCGCCACATGTCTACCGGGTCGCGGGTGCCGGTGCAGAGCGTGATGGTCGATGTGCCTAGCCTCTCGCAGGCGCCGGCCAGCACCCGGAGGAGGCGCAACCCGTCCCGACGAGCCCGGATATCCGGGTGGATCATGTTGAAGGTGCCGGATACGGCGGCCAGGGAGATGCCACGCTCGGAGGCGGCCACCTGTATTCGGTCCGCCAGCTCCGGCGCTATCTCGTCGGGCAGGGGCGCCAGCCCCGCGACCGACATGTTGAGTTGCGTCTCGCCCAGGCCGTAACTACTCACGGCGTCGAAGACTTCCTCTGGCGACCGGCGCGCGAAGGTCCTGGCGAAGATCCCGAGCCGCACCCTATACGCCGCCTTCCACGTCAGAGAGCCTCACGACCTCGCCCGTCCGTGCCGAGCGGGCCATCGCCACCATCCCACGCACCGCGGCGAGCCCGTCCTCCGCGTCAGCCCCGCGCATAGGGGCACCGTCGAGAACGGCCTCGGCGAAGCCCTCGACCTGCCGCCTGAAGAAGTGGCCGTCGGCACCAAGAGGCCTGCGGAAAACTCCGTCCCTCTCCGAAAAGCACTCCACCTCGCTCGGCTTGAAGTACCAGGGGTTGTACGTGCGCCCGAGCACGCTGCCGTGCTCGCCGTAGACCTGGAAACCCTCGTGCCAGTCCATGCGCACCTTGATCGTCAGGTCGAGGTGGCCGACGCTTCCGTCGGCGAAAGCGACCTCGGAGAACCAGCAGTACGCCCCGAACTTCTCGACGAGCCTGGTGCGGATGGCTTCGATCTCTCCACCCAGAAAGCGGGCGTTATCGAGCAGGTGGCTCCCGTGCCCGAGCACGTAGTAGCGCCTGAAGTCGGACTTGGGATCCCCCTCGGGTCTTCTCGCCTTTTTGCTCGTCTGGATCATCGGCTGGAGGGCCTCGGTCATGGTGTAGCGGTGGGTGGAGTCGCAGTACCAGGCCTTGAGCGCGAGCATCTCCCCCATCTCTTCGCGGATGAAGTCTCGGGCGAAGGCGATGCCCTCGTCGAAGCGCTTCTCGGTCCCGACCTGCACGACGAGCCCCGAATTCCCTGCGGCCCCGTACAGCTCCTCGCACTCCTCGACGGTGACGCCCATGGGCTTCTCAACCAGGACGTGCTTGCCGGCCTCGATGGCCCTGAGCGCCATGGGCACGTGAAACTGGTCGGCGATGGCGATGATGACGGCGTCCACGTTCGGGTCGGCGAGCATGGCATCGTAGTCCGCGTAGGCCTTCTCGGGGGCGTGCACGGCGGACATCTTCTCGAGCAGGTCCTCGGCCACGTCGCAGATCGCGTAAAGCCCGGCGTTCCTGGCCTTGCGACACGCCTCGAAATGGGCCGCCTGGGAGATCTGGCCCGCCCCAAGCACCCCGACCCTGAGCTCTCTGCGCTTCTCGCCCGTGTCTAGTCGTGGGCCGTCAGCCATCAGCCGTCAGCGGTCAGCTTTCTCAATTGGACGACCATCGGTGGCCAGCCTTGCACGAGGCTAGATCCCCATGCATGGCGTTCTCAGCCGCCGATTCCGCCCTTGATCTGGGCCAGCTTTATCTCCGGGACGTCCGTCTTGCCCAGGTAGACGGTCTTTTGCTTTCCGTCCTTGCGGAGATGAAAGTACCAGTAGGGTCCACTATCACCCCGCTTCTCCAACTGCAGCACCCCACTACCGTAGGCACGCCTCTCCACGACGGTGCTGGAGGCGCCGGCGGCCGGTAACCCTTCTTCGTTGGCAAGTTGCTTTCGACGACGGTCGATGGCGGCCTGTAGACGGTCGAGTTCCTCATCTCCCATGTCGTCGAGGTGCTGGATGAGATCTTCAGCGGTAAGCATGTAGGACATAAGCTGCCTCCTCAGAGCTTGTGCATGCACAAGTCTATCATATCGTGTGCGCCGGACACCTCCCTCGTTCGGTCTGGGGCCTCCGTCACTATGTGAAGCTCGCGGTCTCTTAGCCGGTTCTCTGGACGATCGCCTGCATCTGGTCGTGGTCAAAGGCCCGCAGGGTCTCCGTTCTGACGTTGCCTTCGGACGTTAGCTCGAGCACCATAGCCGTCATGGCCTCGTCGTCGGGGGCTTCGATCACGGCCACGATGTCGTAGTGGCCCATGGTCCAGTAGGCGTGCGCTATCCTCGCACCGTACTTCTCGGCCAGCGCGTCGGCGTGTTCGCGGCGGCCCACGGTGTCCCTATCGGCCCTGACACCCTGATCGGTCCAGTTCATCAAGAGCACGTAGACGGGCATAATTGCCTCCTCTCCCCGCTCCAGTTCCGAAGCGGGTTCGCCGTTCCACCTTCGAGAGCATGATGCCACCAACCCCAGCCCGCGGCGAAGTCCCGCTGGCGGACACCGTCGCAAGGTCCGACTAGGGCAGGGCTCTCTTGAACAACCCGGGGTAGTCCACGACCAGGCCATCCTGGTCTACGGCGAGGTCGGCGGTGAACCCGCCGTCCAGGCTCAGGAACCGGTAGAGTCCACCACCCTCGTCCTTCTCGAGGCAGGAGTAGCGCTGTGGCTCAAGCCAGGGTTGCAGTTCGATCCCCTCGAAGTAGGCGACGGAGATCTCGGCGGACTCGCCGGGTGCCAGCCCGAGGCGGCGGATCGGGAGGGTGTTGGTAAACGGCGTCTCGGAGACATCTATGTACCGGCAACCGTCCAGGTACGGCAGGGCCCGCCCGTCGGGCCCCTTCCAGTTGCCCTCCCCGTCGGAGAACAGCTCGATCTTCGGTGGCTCGCCCGGTACACCCACGCGCGCGGCCCGCACGCGCCAGTGAGCGTCGCAGCGCACCTCGTAGGCCAGGCGAAACGGGTGCCCGTCCGATACGCCCAAAACCATGCCATCGGCGACGACGCCGCTCTCGCGCACGGCCAGCCGCAGGTGCCCCAGCCCGGGACCTTCCCATGCCCGCCACATAACCTCGCGTACCACGCGTAACCCTTCTCGGTCGCCGCCCAACCCCCGCCCCGGCAAGCTTACTGGCCCCACGGGGGCTATTCCACCCCCGGCTTCGGCGGGCTCGCTGGTCAAGAAGCCCCGGAGGCGGCATGCTTCCCGTCCTGTACACGTCGCGATCCGAAGGCCGGAGATGACGGGGAACCAGGCCAGAGCTCTGGACGCGTACCATAACGATGCCGAGTTGCCGCCGTTCGAGTGGCATCAGGGGTGATCGCTTCGTCAGAAGTGCCCTGCTGAGTGACCGTCGCCGAGCGCGCCGTGGGCTGGCGATCTATCTTGCCCTCGTCGTGGCGCTGTCGGCCGCGATCGAGGTCGTCGTTGTCAGCAGACTGGATATAGACAGTCATGGATTCCGGTACATGCAGCGCTCTGGCACAGGACCCTGCAAGAGATTAAGATGGATCTCGGGCATGAAGGGGATTCAGAGTGCTCAGCATGATAGTGGTGCCGATGACCGTATCTTCGGCCGTGAGCTAGAGCTGGCTCAACTCAACGAGTTGGTGGACGGGGTTCCCGAAAACGGGGCTGCGTTGCTGGTGCGGGGCGATCCGGGGATCGGCAAGACGGTCCTGCTCAAGGCAGCTATTAGCCGTGCTGTGGTGGCGAGCATGAGGATTCTGCGCACCACCGGTGTGGAGTCCGAGGCGGAGTTGCCGTTTGCGGGCCTGCACCAACTCGTGATGCCGATTCTGGAGCAAGCCGAGGACCTACCCTTACCTCAACGCACCGCACTCTTGACGGCCTTCGGCGTGGCCGGTGAGGATGCACCCGATCGCTTCTTGATAGCGTTGGCGGTGCTCCAGCTTCTATCCAATGCTTCTGAGACCGCTCCGCTATTGCTGGTGGTGGATGATGCACAATGGCTCGATCAATCCAGTGCTGGCGTGCTGGCTTTTGTCGCTCGGCGCATTGAGCATGAGCGCGTCGGGATGCTAATTGCGCTTCGCGAGGGCGTCCGCAGCGTCCTGGCAGACGTAGGGCTACCCGAGTTGAGGCTGGGTGGTTTAAACGAGGACGCGGCAGAAGCCCTGCTTGCAATGCACGGTAAAGGATTGGAGCCGTTAGCACGGTCTCGACTGCTCGAGGAAGCTGAGGGCAACCCGCTTGCGCTAGTAGAACTTCCGTATGCTCAACGAGCAGACTTGCTCGATATCGGTGCACCGTTGCCGACGCCTCTACATCTGACCGAGCGACTGGAAAGGGCGTTCGCCGCGAAAGTGGCTGAACTGCCTTCCACTACCCGCGCGCTGCTGCTGATAGCTGCTGCGAGTGACGGTGGCTCTCTCGGTGAGATAATGTCTGCCACAGCTGCACTGATCGACGAGACACCAGACGAAGAAGACCTTACGCCTGCTATTAGCGCTCGCCTGACCGAGATCGACGATACGCGCATCATATTTCGTCACCCCCTGGTACGTTCGGCGGTCTATCACCGGGCCACAGCCGTCGAGCAGAGGGCCGCGCACTACTCGCTCGCCGACGCGCTTACCGACGAGCCTGATCGGCAGGTCTGGCACCGCGCGGCCGCTTTGGGGGGAGCCGATGAGAACATTGCCAGGGGGCTCGAACGGGCCGCTGCGCGGGCACGTCGGCGTGGCGCCATTAGCGTGGCTGTTAGTGCTCTCGAGCGTGCCGCCCAGGTTAGCGCCGTTGATACACAGCGGGGACAGCGGTTCCTTGACGCAGCAGAGGTGGCATCCGAGCTCGGGCGGCGTGAACTGGTTCTTCGTCTCCTAGGGGAAGCCGAGCAAGTCGGACTCGACTCACTGGGGCGTCAGCGAGCGCTCTTGATTCAAGAGGCGTTCGACACCGGCGAAGACGCGGTGCGCATCGAGCAGATCATTACGGTTACCGAGAAGACCTGGGATCGTGCTCCCGACTTCGCCCTAAACGTGCTCAGGCGTGCCGCCGGCAAGTCCTGGTGGGTGGGTCGGAGCGAAGAGCGGCGGGAGCTTCTCGTAGCCGCCGTGGAGCGGATGGGGGTTCCTGAAGTCGATCCACAAAGACTGGCCATTCTGGCGCTGGTCGGTTCTCGAAAGCGCGAAGAAGAGGTTCTGAGGCGGCTGGATCGCCTGGTCACCACGGGAGTCGAAGATCCCGTCTCCGCCCGTCTTCTCGGGCTCGCAGGGTACGCGGTCGGACACTTTGAGTTCGCGGTCGACGCGCTAACGGTAGCGATCGCCGGTCTACGTGGTCACGGGCAACTCGCCTTGCTGGCGCAAGCCATCGTGGCTCGTACGGCAGCCAGCGTGCATCTCGGTCGCATAGATCTCGCCCGGACCGACGCGGACGAGGGATATCGTTTATCCGTCGAAACCAGGCAGCCGCTGTTCGCTGATTACGCGCGGGCCGCACAGGCCTTGCTAGCGGGATTGCGCGGCGAGATCGATGTGGCCGAGACCATCGCCGCCGAGGTCGAAAAGACGATGATCCCGCTACGCGGCAATGCCACGCTCTGGGACGTTCAACTGGCGCGCGGTATCACGGCGCTTGGTGCTGGACGGTACGACGATGCTTTTCAGCATCTGATCCGCACGTTCGATTCAAGAGATCCGGCGGAGCACTTTCGGAAGAAGTTCTGGATAGTAGGGGATCTGGCGGAGGCGGCCGTCTACAGCGAGCGCCACGATCAGGCGCGGGATGTGGTCGCCGAAGCGGAAGAGGTACACAAACGTGCATCCTCACCGCGGACCCGGATTGCCCTGGAATACGCCCGTCCTTTACTGGCTGATGACGACGAGGCCGAGTCGCTCTTCGAGGCTGGCCTGAGTACCGATCTCACGCGTTGGCCGTTGGCCCGGGCACGAATGCTTCTCGCCTACGGCACCTGGCTCCGTAGACAGCGACGGGTGGTCGAGTCTCGTCCTTATCTCAACACTGCGAAGGACACTTTTGAGGCTCTCGGCGCGAAACCGTGGTCCGAGCGGGCACGGCACGAGTTGCGCGCGGCGGGAGTGATGAGCCAGCCGCACGAACGTAGTGTGATCGAGGGTTTGACGCCTCAGGAACTGCAGGTTGCCCGCATGGCTGCCTCCGGGCTTACCAACCGCGAGATCGGCCAGCAGCTCTACATGTCGCACCGCACCGTCGGCGCGCACCTGTATCGTGCTTTCCCCAAACTAGGAATCAGTTCCCGCGGGCAGCTCCACGAGGTGCTTCGCTCTACTTTGATCTAGCCACAGATTCATGTTGAGCACGAATCGTTTGCGGGTCGTCGGCACGTGCACGCTCGACCCGAAGGCGATCTAGGGGAGTCAATCACAGTCAGATGACCGATGCCTTGGAACGGACCGATCTGTAAGTTGCGAGACGACCCGCCGGACACACAAGGAGGCACGGCGATGAGCACGGTCACGACACGGGACGGCACGCAGATCTACTACAAGGACTGGGGCGAAGGTCAGCCGATCGTGTTCAGCCACGGATGGCCGCTCGACGCTGACGCCTGGGAATCTCAGATGGTCTTCTTGGCCTCCAGCGGGTTTCGTACGATCGCCCACGATCGACGTGGTCACGGGCGTTCCAGCCAGCCCTGGGACGGC